>NZ_JAAKGN010000045.1:0-31044 GCF_011039295.1 Modestobacter sp. KNN46-3
AGCCAGACCAGCGGCATCGAGTTCCCCGGGGCGATCCAGTTCGGCGACGTCGACCCGGACTTCCGCCGGGCGCTGGTGACCCACGAACTCGCGCACATGTGGTTCTACGGCCTGGTCGGCAACAACCGGACGACGTCCTTCAGCGCCGCGGGGTACACCGCGGACTACCGGGTCTTCGCCGAGGGCATCGACCCCGCGAAGCCGATCGGCCTGCTGGTGTACGCCGACGGCACCGGCGAGTACGGCGTCGAGAACCCGACCCAGTCCTACGCGATCGGCGGGTCGAGCGGGCTCGCCGCCGTGGCCAAGGCGCGCAACATGGTGCTCGTGGCGCCGTTCAGCCCGAACCGTTCCTGCCAGTGCTGGGAGCAGGGGGACGCGGCCGGGTACGCGAAGTACCTGGCGGCGCTGATCGCCGAGACGAAGGCCCAGTACGGCGCCCGTGAGCTGTGGTTCTCCGGCTACTCCTCCGGTGCGCAGGCGGCGACCCGATTCGTCTTCCCCGCCCACCCGGCGCTGTGGTCCGGCGGCGGCGGGGTCATCGCGATCGGCGGCGGTGGCGCACCGGCCGGTCGGGCCACCATCCCCGCGGACGTGAAGGGGAAGGTCGCGCTGCGCTGGGACACCGGCGCCCTGGACACCGGCGCCGGCGGCGGGTTCAACGCGCTGTCCGGTCCCTACGGTGCGCAGGCCGGGGAGCGGTGGTACGCCGCCCAGGGCCTCGACACCCGACTGGTCGCCCCCGCCGGGGTCGGCCACAACCGGTCCGGGCAGTTCGGCGCCATCGTGGCCGGCTTCCTCGACGAGGGCTGAGCCGGCGGCTCCATCCACGCCGCAGGACACAGGCCACCGCAGGGAGCTCGAGCTCCCCGCGGTGGCCTGTGTGCTGTGCCGGTCCTGCTCAGCGGGCCGGGGCGAGCTGGCCCAGCTGCATCACCCGGTCGACGAGGTCCTGGGTAAGGTCGGCCCGCAGGTCCGCCGGCACGGGCAGGCCGCAGTCGGTGAACCAGTCCGGCGTCGCCTCCGGGTGCGGCCCCACGACGCCGACCGCACCGGCTCCGAAGGGCGCGACCACCGCGGCGGGCAGCCCGTTCTCGTAGGTGGCCAGCACCTCGGCCGGCCCCCGGGCGGGGTCGAGGTCGAACCAGGCGCCGTCCTGGAAGAACACCTCTCGGCGGCGGCCGTCCCAGATCACGGTGGCCACCGTGTCGTCGGTGTGCGTCGGCCATGCCCCCGGGGAGGCGATGAACTGGTCGGTGTCCCCGGGCAGGAGCCCGAAACCAGGCGTCTCCCCGGCGAGGTAACCGCCCAGGCAGAAGCCCAGGTAGCGGCCCCCACCGGCGACGTAGTCACGGACCGCCGGGGCCTGGCGGCGGAGCTTGCGCCAGGCCCTGTCCAGCTCGCCGCCGCCGGGCTGGGCGTACAGGACGGCGGAGGCGAGCACCGCCGGCTCCAGGGCGAGGCGCTCCTTGGGCCCGACGTACCGCACGTCGAGGTCCCACCGGCTCCGCGCCAGCGCACCGGCCACCGCCTCCGGGCACCCGGCCGTGGAGGCCGGGCCCCGGTAGACCAGCGCCAGCCGCCGGTCGCCGCCCCGCCCGAACGCGCCACGCCCGAACACGATCAGCTGCCGGTCGTGGTGGCCGGCACCCGGTGGGCGCCCGATGACCCCAGCACCTTCCGGCGCACGGCGTCGGTGACCCGCCAGACGAGCTCCTCCAGGGGCCCGCGCAGGTGGCTCCGGTTCCAGACCAGGGCGAAGGCCACCAGGACGGCGACCTGCACGACCAGGTTGAGGACGCCGCGGGGCAAGGGCGAGGCGACCAGCAGCAGGTGGACGCTGTACAGGGTCAGCGTCATGCTGCCGGCGGCGGCCAGCGGGCGCAGCAGCGGCTCCAGGCCCCGGCCGAGCAGCAGGCACGCGCCCAGCACCGCCAGCGCCACCCCGATGGTGAAGGCCAGGTCGAGCGGGCTGCCGCTGTGCGGTGCCATGGCCGCCAGCCACCACGGGCTGTTGGTCGGCGTCGCCCCGGAGGGCCCCCAGGTCAACGTGTCCTGGTAGAGCTCGAACTCCATGGTCTGCAGCGCGTCCACGCGCAGCCGGCTGCCGAGACCGCCGGCGGTCAGCAGCAGCATCGACACCAGGCTCGAGGCGAGTGCGAGCCCCAGGCCGATCAGGGTGAGCTGGCCGACGACCCGCCGCGAGGCGAGCACCGCCCGACCCACTGCCATGCCGGCCAGCAGGTAGGCGATCCAGACCAGGGCGGGGAACACCCCGGTGAGGGTGAGCCGTGACAGCAGCCCCAGCGGGTCGGTGACCAGGTCGGTCAGCGTCGGGTTGACCTCGGCGACCGGCGTCATCTCACTGCGCAGCCCGTAGCTGACCAGCGGCATGACGAGCGCCGCGATAGCGGCCGCCACCACCAGGCCGCGGGTGGAGAGCCGCAGGAACGGGATGGCGAGGGCGAAGAGCACGCCGTAGTAGGCGAGGATCACCGCGGCGTCGTCCGTGCCGACGACGTAGCCGAGCGCGAGGCCGATCGCCGCGATGATCACGGCGCGGGTCAGCAGCGACAGTGCGCCGGCCCGCCAGGCCAGGCCACTCGGCGGCCGGTGCCCACCGGTGGAGAAGGCGATGCCGACGCCGGCGAGCAGGGCGAACAACGCCGAGGCCTTGCCGTTGGACAGCAGCCAGGCCCAGGACACGTCCCCGTCGGCGGTGGCCGCGGGGATCAGGTGGACCGACATCATGCCCACCAGGGCGACACCGCGGGCGGCGTCGATCCCGACCAGGCGTGCCTTCGGGCGCCGGGGCGCCGCGGCCGGCGGACCCGCGGGGGTGCCCTCGGCCGGGGTGCCGGCGACGTCACCCGGCTGCGTGGGGGCACAGCTGTGCGGCAGGGCCGCTGCCGTCGTCGTCGGGACCTCCGGCGGCAGCGGAGCCACGATGTTCTGGTGCGCGCTGGTCTGCGACACGGTCACACCTCCCGGCTGTTCGACGCGGTGCTGAGCTGACGGCTCTCCGTGGTCGGGTTGTCGACCGCCGGGCTGTCGAGGGACGGGTCGTCCCGCACCGGCAGCGTGCTGGCCGGGGCGCGGCCGACCTTCTGGGCGGGGATGCCGCTCCACGCGGTGCCGGCGGGCAGCACCTCGCCCTTCATCACCAGGGAGAGGTCGGCGAGCGTGGCGTCCGCCTCGATGATCGAGCCGTAGAGGACCACGGACTTGTCCCCGACGCTGGCCCGGTCCCGGATGACGACGTGGTCCATCTTCATGACCCGGTCCTCGAACAGGTGGGTCTGCAGCGAGGCGTTGATCCCCACGGAGACGTCGTCGCCCAGGGTCACCAGGTCGAACTCGGTGAGGTAGGTGGTGTCGATCAGCGTCCGCCGGCCGATCTTCGCCCCGTAGAGCCGCAGCAGCGGGCCGAGCAGCGGGGTGCCGGTCAGCCAGGTCAGCAGCGCCGGGACGGCGGCCGCCTCGTAGATGCCGGTGACGAACTCGGTGCGGCGCACGAACCCGCTCCACAGGGGACGGACCCGCGGCTTGTACCGGCCGACCATGGCCCACTTGAGCAGGGCCACCGCCACCACGACGGTGAGGCTGGACAGCAGCGCGATCAGCGGTGCCGCCACCACGGTGACGAACGCGTTCAGGTTCGCCGCGAGCAGGGAGACCCCGTACAGCGTGGCGAACATCGCCAACGCGAGGATCGAGCTGGGCAGCACGATCCGCAGGAACTCGATGGCGTACCGAGCGCGGACCCGTCGGCGGCTGGGCGTGAAGGTCTCCGCCTCGGTGTACTCCTCGAACATCTCCCGGCGCGGCAGGTTGATCGGCGGGGAACCCAGCCAGGAGCTGTTCGCCTCGACGCCGGTGGTCGGCGGCACGCTGCGCACGCCGATCAGCGAGCCCTCGCCCAGGTGTGAACCGGAGGGGATGAAGGCGGCGTTGCCGACGAAGGCGCGGGCGCCGACCTCGGTGACCTGGAAGGCCACGTGCCCGTTGGCGTAGGTGGCGCTGCCGACGCTGGCCATGTCGGCGACGAAGCTGCCCTCGCCGAGGGTGAGCAGGTCGGGGTCGATGTTGGCGATCGTGGAGACCTCGGCGCCACGGCCGACCTTGGTGCCCATGGCCCGAAGCCAGATGGAGGTGTACAGCGTCGCGTACATGCTGTTGTTGAGCATCAGGCTCATCTCGAGGAGCTTGTCGCCCAGCCACTTCTCCAGCCCGAGCTTGGAGCGCACGTGGTGCACGCCGGGCGGTGTCTCCGTCAGGGCGAGCCGACGGGAGCCCAGGATGAGCGCGCAGGAGGCCGCCACGAAGACCGGCCCCGACAGCGCGGTGGCGAGGATGGCGGCGCCCAGCCCGAAGGTGAGCAGCACCCACCAGACCAGCGCCACCACCGGCAGCAGCACGAGGAAGGGCAGCAGCTCCAGGAGCCCGATGCCGGCGGCGAAGCCGGTCCGCAGCTGACGCGACCAGGTGGTCGGTGCCGCGGTGCAGCCGGTCATCAGCGCGAGCACCGGGTCGGTCGGCTCGGTCGAGGCCTGGGCCGGTGACCCGGCCCAGGTCGCCCCGGCGGGGACGACCTGACCGGCGGGCAGCAGCGACTGCTCGCGCAGCACGCCGCCGTCCTCGACCGCCGAGCCGGCCTCCAGCAGCGACTGCGAGCCGAGGGTCGCCCCGGCACCCACGGAGACGACCCCGAGGGAGAGGACGCCGTCGGCGATGCGGTGGCCGTGCAGCTGGGTGCCGTAGCCGAGGGTCGCCCCGGGGCCCACGTCCAGCATCGCCGGGAGGCTGATCTCCGACGTCCCGATGTGGCAGTCGTCGTCGATCCGTGCTCCGGCCAGGCGCAGGTAGGTGGCCGCCCACGGCGATCCGCTCAGGACCGTGAGGGGGGAGATCACCATCAGCTTCTGGATCGTCCAGACCCGCAGGTGGGTCCAGCTCCACAGCGGGTGGTCACCGGGCTGCAGGCCACGGGAGAGCAGCCGGGAGCCGACGACCGGCAGCACCCAGCGGACGACGAGGAAGAACGCCGGCAGCGCGAGGGCGAGCTGGAGCACGAGGGCGACCGAGGGCTCCCCGTCGTTCACTGCGTAGACCACCGCGGCCGGGAACAGGAAGAGCAGGACGATGCCGTAGAAGGTGGCGAGCTGGGCGCTGCCGAAGGCGGCCACCCGGCGGCGGGAGGACTGCACCGGGCGGCGCAGGTGCGGCTCGGCGACGGCCTCACCGGCCCGGGCGTCCTCCTCCAGGTGCGCGGCGAGCGAACGGACCGTCGGGTGCCGGTAGAGCTCGAGGATGGAGAGACCGGCGCCCAGGTCGCTGGAGCGCATCGTGGAGATGATCCGCGCGGCGAGCAGCGAGTGGCCACCCAGCGCGTCGAAGAAGTTGGCCTCCACCGACACCGATCCGCCAGGCAGACCGAACGCTTCCTCCCAGATGCCGGCCACCCACGCCTCGGTGGGGGAGTCCGGGGGCACGTGCGCACCGGTGTCCCGCATCAGGCGCGGGCCCCGGGGCTCCGGCAGCGCCTTCCGGTCGGCCTTGCCGCTCGGCAGCATCGGGATGGTCGAGACGACGTCGAGGAAGGCCGGGACCATGTAGGGCGGCAGCTGCTCGAGGACCAGGTCGTGCAGCTCGGTGACGAGGCCCTCGGCATCGTCCCCAGGGCGGGGGATCACGTAGGCGGCGAGCTCTCCGCCGGTCTCCGGCGCCTCCAGCAGCGTGACGACCGCGGCGGTGACCCGGTCGTGCTGCAGCAGCATCCCCTCGATCTCCTGGAGGTCGACGCGGTGGCCGCGGACCTTGACCTCGCTGTCTGCGCGGCCTAGGTACTCCAGCTCGCCGTCGGGGAGGAAGCGCCCCAGGTCACCGGTGCGGTAGAGCCGCTCGCCGGGGAAGCCGTTCGGGTCGGGCAGGAAGCGATCGGCCGTCAGGTCGGGGCGGTTGACGTACCCGAGGGCCACCCCGGGGCCGCCGACGCAGATCTCGCCGACCTCGCCGTTGGCCACCGGCCGGCGCTCGTCGTCCAGCAGGGTGACGCGGTAGGTGGGCAGCGGTCGCCCGATCGTCACCGGCTTGCCCGGGTACAGCTCGGCCATCGTGCAGGTGACCGTGGTCTCCGTCGGCCCGTAGGTGTTGAGGATCCGGCGGCCGGGGCCCCATCGGTCGACGAGCTCACGCGGGCAGGCCTCGCCGCCGACGTTCACCGTGCGGATCAGCGGGAGGGTGCGGTCGAGGGTGGCCAGCACGGTGGGGACGCAGTAGATCATCGTGATCTCCTGCTCGGCCAGGAAGTCGGCCAGCCCCGAACCCACCCGGCGCCCGTCGGTGGGCCCGGCGACGAGGGTCGCGCCCACCGCCCAGGTCGGCCAGATCTCCTCGATGGAGAAGTCGAAGGCGATCGTCATGCCCTGGTAGACCCGGTCGCTCGGCTCGACGCCGTACAGGACCGGGACGATGCCGATGAAGTTGCAGATGCTCGACTGGGCGATCTCGACGCCCTTGGGGCGGCCGCTGGAACCCGAGGTGTAGATGATGTAGGCGACCGGGTCGCCGCCGGTCTCGAGGTCGGGGCGCCAGCTCGGGGCGGCCGCGAGATCGCCGCCCAGCTCGTCCAGGAACAACGGCGGGCAGGGCACCCCGCTGCAGGTCGCGGCGAAGGAGGTGGTCGTGACCACCAGGCCGAGGTCGGAGTCCTCGGCGATGAACTGCACCCGGTCCGCCGGCGCCGCCGGGTCGATCGGCACGAAGGTCGCCTCGGTCTTGGTCACCGCGAGCAGGGCGACGTAGGTGTTGACCGAGCGGTCCAGCAGGATGCCGACCCGGACGCCGGACCGCACGCCGAGGCCGAGCAGGTGGTTCGCCAGCCGGTTGGCCCGCTGGTCCAGGTCGGCGTAGCTCAGTCGCTCGCCGTCGCACTCCAGCGCCGTCGCCGAGGGGCGCTCGTCGCAGGTCCGCTCGAAGTACTGGGACAGCCGGGTCGTGTCCTGCTGCGGTCGGGGCGGAGCCCCCGCGACGTTGCCGGCGAAGGAGAAGCGTCGGGTCGAGGAGTCGACTGCCGGTTCTCTGGGGGTGGTGAAGCCTGGGATGAAGTCCCGGCTGTCGCTCTCCGTCGCCATCGACTCGCTCTCAAAGTTGACAATCAAGAATCTTGTCCGACGCTAGGGAGAAGCACAGGCTCCTGCCACTCATTCCGGGTGAACTCACATTTGTTCTTGCGGTCCTGACTCACTGTGTTCGACCAATTCCTGAGCGTTCAACTTCCTCAAACATGAATGAGAAGATCAGTTCTTTTCGCAATTGAACGTGTTCGTACAGTCACAGCACGCGCCGCGGCGCCGACGTGCCGGCCGGGAGGGGGACTGGTGTCCGCTCGCATGCGCCGGGCACCTGCTCGGCGACCCCTGGTCGTCGTGGCCACCCCCGCCGAGGTCCTCGCGAACGGCGACGTCGGCCTGCTCGGCGCCGCCGAACGGCAGCGCAGCACGTCCCTGCACGACCCGGCGGATCGGGCCGCCTACGTCGCCGCACACCTGCTGGTCCGCCGGTGCGCCGCTGCGCTCAGCGGACGGCCGGTGGCCGACCTGGCCGTGCACCAGTGGTGCGCCGACTGTGGGACGGCGGGGCACGGGCGTCCCTCGATCGCGGGGTCCCCGGACGTCCACATCAGCTGGGCGCACAGCCGTGGTGCCGTGGTGGCGGCTGCGTCATGGCACCCGGTCGGGGTGGACGTCGAGACGTTCCCGCCGGACGGGTCCGTGGTCGGGCGGTTCCCCGGGCTCGCCCCGGCCGAGCAGTGGCAGCTGCGCTCGGTGCCGGACCCCTCCCTGCTCGCCCTCCGCCACTGGGTCCGCAAGGAGTGCCTGGTGAAGGCCGGGGCGGCGACGCTGGACCAGGTGGACCGGATCGACCTGTCGCGGGTGGTCGAGCGCCACGACCGGGCCGGACGCTCGGTGGGCCGGTACCGCGGCCTGCGCCTGGTCGACTGGCGCGACTCGACGCGACGGGCGCTGGTGGCCGTCGCGGGGGCGGGCGTCCCCGCGGTCCGTTCGTCCACCGAGCCGGCCACGGCGCACCGGAAAGGCCAGTGCGGGGTCGAGTGAGCACGGGCACATTCCCGGAACATCTCGATCACTGGTCGTCACTGATCAATGACGCAATTGCGCGGGCGCCCCGCGTGTTCGCGAATTGGACGACCATTCGCTGCAGCGCGGTCCGCATTCGATCATGCTCGCCGACAGGGGAATGGCCTCGTCGGCGAACGTCCCCGAGCCGCGGAGGTCGTCGGCCCCGCAGGTGTCCGTCCCATCGATCCAGAGGGAGTGTGTGTGCGCACGCGCATCGCGTTGTTGGTCGTCCTGATCACCGGGTCGTTGCCCGCAGGGATCGCGATGGCCGAGCAGCCGATGGCGGTCGATGCACCGATCACGGACGAGGCCGGCGTCCTCGGCGCGGACGCCCGAGCGGCCGAGCGCGCCGTGGCCGAGCTCCGCCGGGAGGCCGGCATCGCCCTGTCCGCGGTCTTCGTGCCCTCCTTCGACGGCGCGACCGACGACGCCGACTGGGCCGAGCTGACCGCGATGCGGTCCGAGCTCGGCGCCGAGGAGGTGCTGCTGGCCGTCGCGACGGACGAGGCCGCGTACGAGTGGTGGATCGGGGACGAGTCGACGCTGCAGCCGGACGCCGTCGAGACCCTGGTCGACGAGGACGTCGAGCCCGCCGTCGTGGAGGGGGACTGGTCCGGCGCGGTGGTGGCGCTGGCCGACGGGCTGCAGTCCACCGACGTCGTCGACCCGGCCATGCCGTCGTGGTCGGGAGCGAGGACGGCGGTGGTCGTGGTCGTCCTGACCGGCGTGCTGACCGCGCTCTACCTCGTCTCCCGTCGCGGCTCCCCGGCCGGCCGGGAGTCCGACGCCACGCCCGCCCAGCCGAGCTGACCGGCTGGGGCGTCCCTCAGCTCACGTAGCGGCGGGCGCTGGAATTGCGCTGGGCGTGTTCCAGGGCAGCGAACCGGGCCTCCGCGTGCGGGGGCAGCACCCGGCGTTCACGCAGCACCCAGGGCAGGCCGCGGGCCGCGGCGAGCAGCCCCCGGGCGGTGACCCGGTCGCGGGGGACGGTGCGCAGCAGGTGCACGGTGCGTCGCAGCGCGGGCCGGAACGGGCGGCGCAGCCACGTGGTCCACAGCGTGTTGCGGATGCCGTCCTGCCTCCGCTTGTGCGGGTCGCGGGCGGTGCTGGCCTGGTGGTGGATCGCGATCGTGGACAGGTAGCAGAGCTCCCAGCCGGCCGCCGCCAGGTCCCCGGCCATCAGCTCCTCCTCGCCGCCCAGCCACAGGCGCTCGGAGAAGCCGCCGACCTCGGTGAACGCATCCCGACGCAGCACGCTGGCACCGGCCAGGAAGCTGCCCAACGCCGGTCCGGGCAGCCAGTCGGCGCCGACCACGGGGGAGTCGCGCAGCTCGGCGACGATCGGGTCCTCGACACCGCCGGGCTCGACCACGATCCGGGCGGTGACCACGGCCAGCCGCGGATGGGCGTCCAGCGCGTCGGCCGCGGTGCAGAGCGATCCCGGGTCCCACCAGGTGTCGTCGTCGCAGAAGGCGACGTACGGGGTGTCCAGCCGGGCCACGCCCAGGTTGCGGCCGACCGCACCCAGGTTCTCCGGGCTGGCGATCAGCTCGACCCACGCGTGTTGGGTGCGCACCGCGTCGGCGGTGCCGTCGCTCGAGCCGTTGTCCACGACGACCACGTGCGGCTGCTCGGGCAGCTCGCGAAGCCGGGACAGCGCCAGCAACAGCTCGTCCCGGCGGTCGTGGGTGATGACGACGACGGCGACGCGGGGGTCCCGGCCGCTGTCCGAGGCCGCCGGTCCGGTCGGCTCGCTCGTCATGACGCCAGCTCCCGGACGCCGGCCATCACGTGCTGGGGGAGCACCCGCCGGTTGCGCAGGGCGGCCGGGACCCGGGGGACCGCCCCGGCGAGTCCCCGCCAGCCGGGACGGCCGGCGCGCGCGGACCGGACCAACTGGCCGGCGACGTCGCGCAGCGGGTAGCGCATGAGTGCGGTGAGCACGCGGCTGCGCCAGATGCCCGCCTGCCGGGTGGTGCTGGGCTCCCGGTGGATGGAGGGGTGGTGGTGCACGGTGACCTCGTCGACGTAGGCCAGGCCCCAGCCGGCGGCTGCGAGGTCCAGCGCCAGCCGCTCCTCCTCGCCGGGGAAGCGGACGACCCGGTCGAAGCCGCCGACCGCGGTGAACGCCTCGGTCCGCACCAGCGCGGCGCAGGCGACGAAGCCGAGCAGCGACGGGCCGGGCAGGTCGGGCTCGCTGGCCAGCGGACTGTCGGCCATCTCGGTGCAGACCGGGTCGAGCTCCTCGGCGGGGCCCACCAGGATCCGAGCGGCCAGCAACCCCAGCCGCGGGTGCGCGCGCATGATCTCCACCCCCCGCGCCAGGTCGCCGGGCGCCCACCAGGAGTCGTCGTCGGTGAAGGCGACGAAGGGCGTACCGGCGCGGGCGACGCCGAGGGTGCGGGCGACGGCGCCGGTGTTGCGGTCCAGCGCGACGACGGTGACCTCCGGGTGCGCGGCCCGCACCGCGGCGACCGTGTCGTCGGTGGAGGCGTTGTCGACCAGCACCACCGGGGCCTCGTGTCGGGGCAGGCTGGCCAGGAGGTCGTCGCGGCGGTTGCGGCTGGCCACCACGCAGGTCACCGCCGAGGTCCTGGGCTCTGTGCGCACCGGGTGATCGTGCCCGATGGGTCCGAGCGTCAACCCAGGACCTCCGTCACCGCAGGACCTCCGTCACCGCAGCGCGGTCCAGTTCCAGTGCAGCCGGGTCGGCGAAGAGTGCGGCGGCCGGGCCGGTGCCGGCGATGGCGTCGGCGGCCAGCACCACGGCGGCCGCCGTCCAGGTGGTGCGCTCGACCGGCCAGCGGGCGTCGTCGGCGTAGACCAGGCCGGTCCAGTACGAGCCGTCCTCGGCCCGCAGGTGCTGCATGGCGGCCAGCTGCTCCGTCGCGTCCGCCGGCCGGCCGGCGGCGGCGAGCGCCAGTGCCAGCTCGCAGGTCTCCGCGCCGGTCACCCACGGCCGGTCGGCGACGCACCGCACGCCGAGCCCGGGGACGACGAAGGTGTCCCAGCCGGCGGACAGCCGCGCCTCGGCCGCCGGGCCGGTGAGCGCACCGGCCAGCACCGGGTAGTACCAGTCCATCGAGTACCGCGACCGGTCGGCGAACGCAGCGGGCTGGTGCCGCAGTGCCCGGCCGAGGTCCTCGGCGGCCAGCTCCCAGTCCGGCCGGGCCGCACCGACCAGGTCGGCCAGCGCGATCCCGGCGCGCAGCGCCTGGAACAGGCTCGCGTTCCCGGTGAGCAGGGCCGTGTCGTCCGGCGTCCCGTCCGGGCGCAGCGCCCAGCTGATCGCCCCGGTGGCCAGCTGCATCGTCGTCACCAGGTCCAGTGCCCGGCGCACCGTGGGCCACAACCGGTCGACCACCCCGGCGTCACCGGTGCACAGCCAGGAGTGCCACACCCCGACAGCGAGGTACCCCGCGTGGTTGCTCTCCACCGCCGGGGCGACGACGGCGCCGTCCCGGTACTCGGCCGCCCAGGAGCCGTCGGCGCGCTGCCGCCCGGCCAGCCAGTCGTAGGCGGCGCGAGCCCGCTCGTGCTCCCCGCCGACATCGAGCGCCATCGCCGCCTCGACGGAGTCCCAGGCGTCCAGCTGCCCACCGCGGAACCACGGCAGGGCGCCGTCGGCGGACTGCTCGGCGGCGATCGCCGCCACGGTCCGGCGCACCTGGTCGGCGGTGAGCACGCCGGGGACCTCGGGCAGCGCCGGCGTGCAGTCAGGCACTCGCGAGTGCCCCGTGCGCGGCAGCGGCCTCACCAGCGGCGGTCGGCGGCTTGTCGGCGTAGAGGACGAGGCTCTTGCCTAGAAGCGGGTCCAGCAGCCGTTCGGCGGTCCGGGTCAGCCAGGGACGGCGCACCAGGTCCCAGACCAGCAGCCGGTGGTAGCCGCGGACGAGCGCGGTGTCCCGGTCGACCCCGACCGCGCACTTGAGCCACCAGTACGGGGCGTGCAGGGCGTGGGCGTGGTGGGTGTCGGTCGGCCGCAGCCCGGCCCCGGCGAGCCGCTCCCACAGCTGGTCGCCCCGGTAGATGCGGATGTGCCCGCCCTCGTTGGCGTGGTAGCCGTCCGACAGCGCCCAGCAGATCCGCTCGGGGCCGTACCGGGGCACGCTCACCGCGACCCGGCCACCGGGCTTGAGGACCCGGGCGATCTCGGCCAGGGCCGTGCGGTCGTCGACGATGTGCTCGAGCACCTCGGAGGCGATCACCCGGTCGACGCTGGCATCGGGGACCGGCAGGCAGCGGAGGTCGCCGCGCGCCACTCCCGCGGACGCACCGGCCGGGGCCTCGCCGGCGGCGGCGATCGCTCCCAGCCACTCGGCGGTGGTGGCCACCTCCTGCTGCCCCCAGTCGACCGCGAGGACGCTCGCCCCGCGCCGGTAGGCCTCGAAGGCGTGCCGGCCCTCACCGCACCCCAGGTCCAGCACCCGCATGCCCGGCCGGACGTCGAGCAGGTCGTAGTCGACGGTCAGCACGTCCGGCTTCCTCCGGTGGTCGAGGTCGCCCGGCGGTCGAGCACCTCGCCGTACCACTCGGCCGTGCGCTCGGCGGTACGCCGCCAGGTGTAGGAGCTCAGCACCCGGGCCCGCCCCGCGCGGCCCAGCTGGTCACGCAGCGACGGGTGGTCCAGGACCAGCCGCAACGCCTCGGCCAGCCGGCCGACGTCACCCGCCGGCACCTGCACCCCGGCGTGCGACCCGATGACCTCCGGCAGGGCACCTGCGTCGGTCGTCACCAGCGGCGTCCCGCAGGCCATCGCCTCGACCGCCGGGAGCGAGAAGCCCTCGTACAGCGACGGGATGGCCACCACGGTGGCGGTCTGCAACAGCCGTACCAGCTCCTCGGTCGGGATGGACCCGGTGAAGTGGACCGCATCGGTCAGGCACAAGCGGTCCAGCGCGGCGGCCGCGGGCCCGCCGGGCCGGGCCGTGCCGACCACGGTGAGCCGCACGTCCTGCTCGGTGCGCAGCTTGGCGAGTGCCTCCAGCAGGTGGACCAGGCCCTTGAGCGGGACGTCGGCGCTGGTCGTCACCACGATCCGGGCGGCCTCCCGGACGGCGGGCTCGGCCGGGGGCCGGAACACGTCCGGGTCGATGCCCACCGGGATGACCTCGACGTCGGCGGCCGGGACGCCCATGTGCCGGGTGATGTCCCGGCGGGAGCTCTCCGAGACGGTGGTGAGGCCGTCGAGCCGTTGGGCCACCCGGCCCTGCATGGTGGTGAAGCCGTACCAGCGGTGCAGCGTCAGCCGCCGGCGCAGGCCGGGCGCCGCGGCGAGCTCGAGGTCGCGGTCGATGGCGACCGGGTGGTGCACCGTGGCGACGGTGGGCAGCCCTCGACGGCGCAGCTGCAGCAACCCATAGCCCAGCGACTGGTTGTCGTGCACCAGGTCGAAGTCCGCGGTGCGGCGGCCCAGCAGCCGGGCGGCACGCAGGCCGAAGGTCAGCGGCTCGGGGAAGCCGGCCGTGCACATGGCCAGCCACTCGGCCACGTCGATCGCGCTGGTGAACTCGCTGGGCCGAGGGGTCCGGAACGGGTCCGGCTCGCGGTAGAGGTCCAGGCTGGGAACCCGGGTGAGCGGCACGCCGTCGGCCAGCTCCGGATAGGGCTGGCCGCTGAGCACCTCGACCCGGTGCCCGAGCTCGCGCAGCTCCCGCGACAGCGCCCGGACGTACACGCCCTGCCCGCCGCTGTGCGGCTTGCTGCGGTAGGACAGCAGTGCGACCCGCAACGACCGTCCCATGACCGGACTGTAACGAGGGCGCTCCGGTTGGCCGGTGCCCGGACCGGCCTGGCAGGGTGCGCTCATGCTGCGCCACGTCGTGCTGTTCACCTGGACCGAGGACACCTCCCCGCAGACGCGGGAGGCCACGGTCGCCGCGCTCGGCCGGTTGCCCGAGGAGGTCGGTGGGATGACCGCCTTCGCGGTCGGTCCCGACGCCGGGCTCGTGGACGGGAACGCGCACACCGCACTGGTGGCCGACTTCCCCGACGTCGAGGCGTTCCGCGCCTACGCCGCCGACCCCCGGCACCTGGCGGTGATCGCCGAGCACGTGAAGCCGTACCTGGCGAGCCGGTCGGCGGTCCAGTACGAGGTCTGAGGCCGGCAGCCCGGCCGCTGGGGTGAGGTGCACGCCGGGAGGGTGCGCCGGGCGGTGGCCGTCCTGCCGGCCGCCGTCCACAACCGGCGCCGCCGTCCACAACCTCGCTCCGGCCGGCCCGGATCGGCACCGGGCGCACCAGGGTCGGGCTCATGGCCGATCCGCAGGAGCCCCTGACCATCCGTCTCTCCGACCCCGGGGAGGTGGTCGCGGCGCTGCCGCACCTGCTCGGCTTCCGGCCGCGCGAGTCGCTGGTGCTGATGAGCCTGCGCGGGTCGCCGGGCCAGCGGGTGGGGCTCACCGCCCGGGTCGACCTGCCGCCGCCCGAGCACCGCAGCCAGGTCGTCTCCGGCCTGGTGCGCTCGCTGCTCACCGATGGGCCGACGGCGGCGCTGCTGGTGGTCGTCTCCGAGGCCACCGACGAGCCGGCGACCCCGGATGGCTGGCCTGACGTCCTCCGGTCGCCCCCGGCCGAGGACCTCGCGCACCGGGACCTCGTCCACGAGGTCGTGCTGGCGCTGGACGCCGTGGACCTCCCGCTCCGTCAGGCTCTGCTGGTCCGGCGGGAGCGCTGGTGGTCCTACGACTGCCCGGCGGCGTGCTGCGCACCGGAGGCAGGCACCCCGCTGCCCACCGGCACCAGCGAACTCGCCGTGGCCAGCGTGGTCGACGGGCAGGTGGTGGAGGAGGAACGGGCAG
Organism: Modestobacter sp. KNN46-3; assembly: GCF_011039295.1. Lineage (NCBI taxonomy): Bacteria > Bacillati > Actinomycetota > Actinomycetes > Geodermatophilales > Geodermatophilaceae > Modestobacter > Modestobacter sp. KNN46-3. The sequence continues at coordinate 14,942 of NZ_JAAKGN010000045.1, forward strand.
CGCTGGTCCGGCGGATCGCACCGGTCGGCTTCCTGGCGGCGGAGGCGATGTCCCGGGCCTGTGACGAGGTGGGCGACGCGCTGGCGCGGCGGACGACCGAGCTGGGCTGGGACGTCCTCGTGGAGGAGGGCTGGGCGGCCGTGCTGGCGGCGGTCGAGGCAGCCGGCCCCGGCGAGCACGGAGGTGCCGGCGCGCGGCTGTCGGACCACGAGGTGGCCCGGCTGGCCTGGGGTCTGCGCGACCACGACCTGCGGGACCGGGCCCTCACCCTCGCGCTGGGGGAGTCCGCGGCGGCCGCCGAGGCGCTGTGGACCGAGCTGACCCGTCGGTCGCCGGCGCCGCTGGACGCGGCGCCGGCGACCCTGTTGGCGGTCAGTGCATGGGTGCGCGGCGGCGGGGCGCTGGCCAACGTCGCGCTGGAGCGAGCGCTGCGGAGCGAACCCAGCTACACCTTCGCCGGGTTGCTGCGTTCGGCGCTGGACGCCTGCCTCGCCCCGGCCGAGATGCGCCGGCTCATCCGGCAGGCCAGCGCGCCGCTCGACACCCGGTGGTGAGCGGCGCGCTGGCCCCAGACGCGCTGCCCTCAGATCAGCTCCGGACGCCGCCACTCCTCGCCCAGCACGTGCTCGGCGAGGAAGGCGAGCACGGTCTCGTACCAGACCGCCGCGTTCCCCGGCGTGAGCACCCAGTGGTTCTCGTCCGGGAAGTACAGGAACTTCGACGGCACCCCGCGCTTCTGCAGGTCGTACCAGAGCCGCAGGCCCTCGCCGATCGGCACGCGGTAGTCCTTGTCACCGTGGATCACCAGCATCGGCGTCCGGATCGCGTCGGCGTAGCGGTGCGGGGAGTTCTGCTCGTACCGCTTCGGCTCGGTCAGCGGGTCGCCGAACTCCTTCTCCCAGTAGTAGGCAGCGTCGGTCGCCCCGACGAACCCGTCCAGGTGCCACAGGCTGGCGTGGGTGACGATCGCCCGGAAGCGGTCGGTCTGGGTGGCGATCCAGTTGGCCATGTAGCCGCCGAACGAGCCGCCCATGGCCGCAGTCCGGGTCTGGTCGATCTCCGGGAGCGCCTCCGCGGCGTCCACCGCCGCCATCAGGTCGGTGTACGGCGCGTCGCCCCACTCACCCCAGCCGCGCCGGACGAAGTCCTGACCGAACCCCTGCGACAGCGCCGGGTTGGGCAGCAGCACGGCGTACCCGCGGGCGGCGAGCACCCACGGCGTCCAGCGCCAGGACCAGGAGTTCCAGCTCATCAGCGGGCCGCCGTGCACCCACAGCACCAGCGGCGCCGGCGCCGTCGCGTCGGCGCCCTCGGGGAGCACAAGCCACGACTGGACCCGGGTGCCGTCGGCCGCGGTGGCGTCCAGTTCGCGCAGCGTCCCGGGGAAGCTGCTGATCGTGCCCGGGTTCGGCAGCGCGGCCGGGTCCTGCCCCGGGGCGTGCGGGTCCAGCCGTACCGGCACCGGCGGGGTGTCGTAGCCGGAGCGCAGGGCGTAGAGCGCGCTGCCGTCCCGGGCGACCTGCAGGTCGCTGTAGGCGCCCTGGTCGGTCAGCCGCACCGGGGCCGTGTCCTCCAGCGCGTTGCCGTCGGCCGCCACCCGGAAGACGGCGTGCCGGCCGTCGTCGTCGGCCAGGAAGTACACGGCCGTGCCGTCGGCGGAGAACTGCGGCGCGCTGGGCCAGCGGTCGAACCCGGGGGTCAGCTCCCGGGTCTCGGCGGTGGCGACGTCGACCAGCAGCAGCGTGTGGTCCGGCGGCTCGGCGTAGGTGGAGGCGGACTCCCGGTCGCACACCACCCGCCGGGAGTCGGGGGAGAAGCGGGCGGCGGAGATGTCGGCCTGCGGGTCGTCGACGAGGACCCGGGTCTCCCCGGTCGCCACCTCGATGAGCACCAGCCGGGACCGTCGTCCGGCCGGGCCGTCGGGCAGCTCCTCGCTGCGCACCACCCACCGGCCGTCGGGGGAGACGGCCAGGTCGGTGCCCGAGCCCAGCGGCGGGCCTGCCTCGGGGGTCAGGTCACGCCACTGCGGCGCGGCCGCCGGCGTGCCCGGGACGGTCTCCGCCGGCAGCTGGCCGATCCAGTACACGTGCGGCACCGCAGGGCCCAGGTCGTGGTCCCAGTAGCGCACCGGGTAGCTCTCGTGCAGCAGTGCGCTGACGCCGGCGTCCTTGCGCCGGGTGCGGAGCTCCTCGTCGGCCTCGGCGTCCGGGGCGCCGGGCATGGTGCTGGCGACGACGACCACGTCGCCGGTGTCGGCGGCGACCGCGACGCCGGCCACGCCGGCGCTCCGCTGCAGCACCAGCCGGGCCTCACCGCCGTCGGCCGGCAGCGCCCACAGGGCGGGCTTCGGGTCGCCGCCGTCCTTGGCCGCGGTGGGATCGGGCCGGGTCGACGTGAACAGCAGGTCGCCGGCGGGGGTGAACACCGGCGCGGACTCACCGCTCGCCCCGCGGGTCAGCCGCCGGGCGTCCCGCTGCCCGGTCGGGTCGACCTCCCAGAGCGCGGACTGCCACTTCTTGCCCTCGGCGTCCAGCGTGGCCACCGACGTGACCAGTCGGCTGCCGTCGGGGGAGAGGGCCAGGCCGCCGAGCCGGGGGAGGGCGACGAAGTCCGCGATCCGGTGGAACGGACTGGGCGGGGTGTCGTCGCTCTGCTCGAGGGGAGCTGCGGTGTCGCTCACCGGGGCCTTCTCTCTGCGCGTCCGGACAGGTCGCACCGGAGCCTAGTGAGAAGGGTGCGAGGTCGTGAGCCCAGCGAACGACCTCGCTGCGGTCAGCCCACCCCGGCGGTCGCCTCGGCCGCCTCGACCGGGGACAGCTCCTCGTCGACCGCGCTCACGAAGACGTGCTGGGCGACCCCGGGCTGCAGGGCGACGCCGTCGACCAGCACCGCACCGTCGGTCAGCGTGGCGGTGACCGTCGATCCCGGCCGCACGCCCTGGTCGGCCAGCGAGCGCAGCAGCGGGGCGTCCTCCTGCAGCTGCTCGCTGATCCGCCGGACGACGACCTGCCGGCCCTCGGGGGTCGCGGTCGCCGACAGCAGGGTCAGCGCGTCGAGCACCGCCGAGGTGTCGCCCCCCAGGGCGTCCAGGCCGGGGATCGGGTTGCCGAACGGCGAGACCGTCGGGTTGCCGAGCAGGCTGAGCAGCTTGCGCTCCACCGCCTCGCTCATCACGTGCTCCCAGCGGCAGGCCTCTTCGTGCACGTCGGCGTAGTCGAGCCCGATGACGTCGACCAACAGGCACTCGGCCAGCCGGTGCTTGCGCATCACGGCAGTGGCGAGCTCCCGGCCCTCGTCGGAGAGCTGGAGGTGCCGGTCGCCCTGGACCGAGAGCAGGCCGTCCCGCTCCATCCGGGCCACCGTCTGGCTCACGGTCGGGCCGCTCTGGTGCAGGCGCTCGGCGATCCGGGCCCGCAGCGGGACGATCCCCTCTTCCTCGAGCTCGAAGATGGTCCGGAGGTACATCTCCGTGGTGTCGATGAGGTCGTTCACGTCCACACTCCTCCGTCAGGTTCACCCCGATCCTACGAGGGTCGGGCCGCTGGACGGGCGGATCTCCTGCGTTCGGGTCCGGCGGGCGCGCTGCCCGGGTCGCAGCGGTAGCGTCGGGCCGGTGATGGAGCTCGCCCGCTCGACGAGGAGCACCGCAGCGCAGCGCCCCGGCCGGCCCCGGCGGGGGGAGCGCCCGTGAGCGACGCCGTGACCGTGATCTGGGACGACGCCCTGCTCGGCTACACCATGGGCGGTGACCACCCCATGCACCCGGTGCGGTTGGACCTGACCATGCGGCTGGCCGACTCCCTGGGCGTCCTGGGCTCCTCCCGGATCGAGGTCGTCAAGCCCGAGCCGGCGGGCCCGGAGCTGCTCACGCTCGTCCACGACCCGGCCTACCTGGAGGCCGTCCGCCGCGCCCCGGACGACCCGTACGGCGCCGGCCACGGCCTGGGCACCCCGGACAACCCGGTGTTCCCGGGCATGTACGAGGCGGCGGCCCTGATCACCGGCGGCAGCGTGCTCGCCGCCGAGCTGGTCTCCAGCGGCCGGGCCCAGCACGCGGTCAACATCGCCGGGGGGCTCCACCACGCCATGCGCGACCAGGCCTCGGGCTTCTGCGTCTTCAACGACGCCGCGGTGGCCATCGCCTGGCTGCTGGGTCAGGGCTGGGAGCGGATCGCCTACGTCGATCTCGACGTGCACCACGGCGACGGCGTCCAGGCCGCGTTCTACGACGACCCCCGGGTGCTCACCGTCAGCATCCACCAGACCCCGCTCACCATCTTCCCCGGCACCGGCTTCCCCGAGGAGACCGGAGGCCCCGGGAAGGCGCTGGGCAGCGCGGTCAACCTGGCGCTGCCCAACGGCACCGACGACTCCGGCTGGCTGCGGGCGTTCACCGCCGTGGTGCCCAGCGTGGTGCGCGCGTTCGACCCGCAGATCCTCATCACCCAGTGCGGCTGCGACGCCCACCACGAGGACCCGCTGGCCGACCTCGGGCTGACCGTCGACGGGCAGCGGGCCTCCTACCGCGCCGTGCACGACCTGGCGCACGAGGTGTGCGACGGCCGGTGGATCGCCCTGGGTGGCGGTGGCTACGGCCTGGTCCGCTGCGTGCCGCGGGCCTGGACCCACCTCCTCGCCGAGGCCGGCGGCGACCGGTTGGCGCCGGACACCGTGATCCCGCAGAGCTGGCAGGACGACGTCCGGCGCCGGGGCCTGCGCACGCCGCCGCCGGGCTCGATGACCGAGGGCGGCTACGTCGGCTTCCACCGCTGGGACCCGTTCACCGAGAACCGGGTCGACCGCGCCGTCCTGCGCACTCGCACCGCCTCCTTCCCCTACTTCGGACTCGACCCGGACGACCCCCGTGACTGACGAAGGACCCCTCAGCCCCCCACGACTCGCAGGCTCGCCGCGGGACCCTGCTGAGGGGCCGAGGGGGTGACCGTGAGCGAGGAGACGTCTGTGAACCGCACTGCGCCCCCGCACTGGGAGGCCGACGTGGTCGCCGCCGACGGCGGCACCGTGCACCTGCGCCCGATCACACCCGAGGACGCCGACGGGATCGTCGGGCTGATGGACCGGAGCTCCGACCAGACCCGCTACTACCGGTTCTTCGGGCCGATGCGGCGGCTGTCGGACAAGGACCTGCACCGCTTCACCCACGTCGACCACGACGCCCGGGTGGCCTTCGTGGTGCTGCTGGGCGACCGGCTGGTCGGCGTCGGCCGGTACGACCGCTACCCGGGCACCGACGACGCCGAGGTCGCCTTCCTGATCGAGGACGCCCACCAGCGGCGGGGGCTCGGGTCGGTGCTGCTGGAACACCTGGCGGCGGCCGCCCGGGAGCGGGGGATCAAGCGGTTCGTCGCGGAGGTGCTCAGCCAGAACAGCCAGATGGTGCGGGTCTTCCTCGACGCCGGGTACTCGGCCAAGCGGTCCTACGAGGACGGCGTCGTGCACCTGACCTTCCCGATCGCCCCCACCGAGCAGTCCCTCGCGGTGGCGCACGAGCGCGAGCAGCGCAGCGAGTCCCGCTCCATCGGCCGGCTGCTCAACCCGGGCTCGGTGGCCGTCGTCGGCGCCAGCAACGACCCGGCCAAGGTCGGCCACGCGGTGCTGCACAACCTGCTCGAGTACGGGTTCGACGGGCCGATCTACCCGGTGAACCCGGCGGTGCGGCACGTCCGTGGGGTGCCGGCGCACGCCTCCATCGAGGCCATCCCCGACGACGTCGACCTGGCGGTCCTGGCCGTGCCGGCCGACGAGGTGGCCGCGGTGGTCGAGGCCTGCCGGCGCAAGAACGTGCACGGACTGGTGGTCATCTCCGGTGGCTTCGGGGAGACCGGGCCCGAGGGGCGGGCCGCCGAGCGCGCCCTGGTCGCCTCGGCGCGCGCGTCCGGGATGCGGGTGGTCGGCCCCAACTGCCTGGGGATCGTGAACACCGACCCGGACGTGCGGCTCAACGCCAGCCTGGCCCCCGACGTCCCCGGCCGCGGGCGGGTGGGCTTCTTCGCCCAGTCCGGTGCGCTGGGCGTCGCGCTGCTGGAGCGCGCCCGGGCCCGGGGGATCGGGCTGTCCAGCTTCGTCTCCGCGGGCAACCGGGCCGACGTCAGCGGCAACGACATGCTCCAGTACTGGGCGAGCGACCCCGGCACCGAGGTCGTGCTGCTGCACCTGGAGAGCTTCGGCAACCCGCGCAAGTTCGCCCGGCTCGCGCGCGGGGTCGGCCGCACGAAGCCGGTGGTGGCGGTCAAGAGCGGCCGGCACGTGGGCATGACCGCCGGGCTGGCCGGTACCAGCGTCGCCGTCCCCGAGCAGTCGGTGGCCGCGCTGTTCGCCTCTGCCGGCGTCATCCGGGTCGAGACGCTCGCCCAGCTCTTCGACGTCGGCACGCTGCTGGCCCACCAGCCGCTGCCGGCCGGCGACCGGGTCGCCATCGTCGGCAACTCCACCGCCATGGGGGTGCTCGTCGCCGACGCCGTCCTGGAGCAGGGGCTGGAGCTGGCCCACGAGCGGCCCGTTGACATCGGCACCCAGGCCGCGCCGGAGGACTTTCGGGCCGCGCTGCAGGCCGCGCTGGACGACGAGGGCGTCGACTCGGTGGTCGCGGTCTTCCTGCCGCCGCTGCTGCAGGGCGAGCAGCCCTTCGGCCGGGTCCTCCGCGAGGTCTCCCGCACGGCGGAGAAGCCGCTGGTGGCGAACTTCCTGTCCACCGAGGGGATCCCCGCCGAGCTGGTCGTCCGGGACGAGCACGGCATGCCGGGCCGTGGCTCGGTGCCGTCGTTCTCCACCCCCGAGCGTGCGGTCATGGCGCTGGCGAAGATCAGCGAGTACGCCCGCTGGCGTCGGCGGCCCCTCGGCGTCGTCCCCGAGCTCGGCGGCATCGACGAGGCGGCCGCCCGGGAGGTGGTCGAGTCCGCGCTCGGTGCGGCACCGGAGGGCCGTGCCCTCTCCGACGAGGAGACGATGGCGCTGCTGGATGCCTACGGGGTGCCGATGCTGGGCACGCGCCGGGTCGAGGACGTCGAGGCGGCCGTCGCCGCCGCCGAGGAGATCGGCTACCCGGTGGTGCTGAAGTCGACGGCGCCGTGGCTGCGGGACCGCCGCGACCTCGGCGGCATGCGGTTCGACCTGGCCGACGCCGAGGACGTGCGCAGCGCGTTCGCCGCCATCCCGGCCGGTGACCCGGTCATCGTCCAGGAGCAGTCGGCTCCGGGGGTGGCCACCGTGGTCGACATCGTCGACGACCCGTCCTTCGGTGCGCTGGTGAGCTTCGGGGTGGGCGGGGTCGCCACCGACCTGCTCGGCGACCGGGCCTACCGCACCCTGCCGCTGACCGACCTGGACGCCGCCGAGCTGGTCCGCGAGCCGCGGGCCTGGCCGTTGCTGAACGGCTACCGAGGGAGCACGCCGGTCGACACCGCTGCGCTGGAGAACCTGCTGCTGCGGGTCGCCCGGCTCGGCGACGACCTGCCCGAGGTGCTGTCACTGACCCTGGAGCCGGTGATCGTCGGCCCCGCGGACGCCTGGCACGGTGGCCGGTCCCTGGTGGTCGCCGGTGCAACTGTCCGGATCGGCCAGCCGACGGCACGGGTGGACGCCGGCCCCCGCCGCATGTTCCGCCCCGGCGTGTGAGCACGAGAGCCCGCCGCCCCGAGGGGGTGGCGGGCTCTCAGCCGTTCGGTCGGGTCGTCAGCCCAGGTAGTCCCGGAGGGCGTCGGCGCGCTGCGGAGCCCGCAGCTTGGTCATCGTCTCGCGCTCGATCTGGCGCACCCGCTCGCGGGAGAGCCCGAAGCGCTTGCCGATCTGCTCGAGCGTCCGCGGCTGCTCGCCGTCCAGGCCGAACCGCATGATGACGACGTCCCGCTCGCGGTCCTCCAGGGTCTTCAGGACGTTGCGCACGTCGCCCTTCATCATCTGGAAGGCGACGGCGTCCTCGGCGACCGCGGCGTCGGCGTCCTCGATGAAGTCACCGAGCCGGGACTCCTCGTCGGCACCGACGGTCTGGTCGAGCGAGACCAGGTCGCGGGAGTACTCCAGCAGCTCGGTGATCCGCTCGGGCGTCAGGTCGAGCTCGAGACCCAGCTCCTCGGCGGTGGGCTCGCGCTCCAGCTCCTGGTGGATCCGGCGGCGGGTGCGCACCACCTTGTTGACCTGCTCGGCCAGGTGGACGGGCAGCCGGATCGTCCGGCCGGAGTCGGCCATGGCGCGGGTGATGGCCTGCCGGATCCACCACGTCGCGTAGGTCGAGAACTTGAAGCCCTTGGTGTAGTCGAACTTCTCGACGGCCCGGATCAGCCCGACGTTGCCCTCCTGGATCAGGTCCAGGAACGTCATGCCGTGGCCGGTGTAGCGCTTGGCCACCGAGACGACCAGGCGCAGGTTGGCCTCCAGCAGGTGGGCCTTGGCCGCCTTGCCGTCAGCGGCCAGCAGCTTGTAGTCCCGCTTGACGGCGGGGGTCAGCTGTCGCTCGCCCAGCAGGCGGTCGGCGTAGAGCCCGGCCTCGATCCGCTTGGCCAGCTCGACCTCCTGCTCGGCGGTCAGCAGCGCGGTCTTGCCGATGGTGTTGAGGTAGACGCGCACCAGGTCCGTCGACACCAGGCCACTGGTGTCCGGGGCACGGCGCGGGGAGCGCACCTCGAGGGTGTCGGTGGGGGAGGACTGCAGCACGGTCACGATGAGTCTTCGTCCTTGCTTCGGGGTCCGGATGCGCCGCGTCGTCGATGTGCGGTGCACCCCGGTGGAGGTCAGAGCGTCGGCCCGGCGTCACCGGGTGGCTCTCCAGCCGTTCTGTCCGTGTGGTACATCGTGTGCAACGGACCCGGGTGGGTCGGTGTTCCGGAGCGGCTCAACTCACAGGGAACGTCCAGGTGTGGCGCTCCGCGGGCGAGTGACGAGCACGCGGGGGGACGACGGATGGTTACCCGGCGACGCCGGGGCTAGACCTCCAACTGCAAGGTCATCGGGCCCTCGTTCACCGAGGCGACCGCCATCCGCGCCCCGAACCGCCCGGTGGCGACCTCGGTGCCGCGCCGGCGGAGGTCGGCCACCACCTCCTCGACCAGCGGCTCCGCCAGCTCGCCCGGGGCGGCGTCCGCCCAGGACGGCCGGCGGCCCTTGCGGGTGTCGGCGTAGAGGGTGAACTGGCTGACCACGAGCACCGGCAGCCCGAGGTCGCCGACCGAGCGGGCACCGTCGTCGGTGGGGAACACCCGGAGCTCGTGCAGCTTCCGGGCCATGGCGCGTGCCCGGTCGGCGTCGTCGTCCCGGCCCACCCCCACCAGGGCCAGCAGGCCCGGGCCGATGCTGCCGACCACCTCGTCGGCCACCGTCACCGATGCCTGGCTGACCCGGGTCACCACCGCACGCACGGCATGATCCTCGACCGACGGTCCTCGCCGGTCGCGGCCAGGGTGCGCCGGCCGGACAGCGCGGGTGCTCCACACTGCTCTCGGCGCGGGACGTCGCGTCGTGCGCAGTCCGGCCGCACCAGTCACCATGACCACCCAGACGGCACGCGCGTGCCGACCGATCGGAAGGACCTCCCGTGGCGGGTGGACTCGTAGCTCTCCTCGACGACGTGGCCGTGCTGGCGCGTGCCGCCGCGGCCTCGATCGACGACATCGGGGCGGCGGCCGGGCGGGCGAGCATGAAGGCCGCCGGCGTCGTCGTCGACGACACCGCGGTGACGCCGCAGTACGTGCACGGGCTGAACGCCGAGCGCGAACTGCCGATCATCCGGAAGATCGCCCTCGGGTCGCTGCGCAACAAGCTGCTGATCATCCTGCCCGCGGTGCTGCTGCTCAGCGAGTTCCTGCCCTTCCTCCTCACCCCGATCCTCATGATCGGCGGCGCCTATCTCTGCTACGAGGGGGCGGAGAAGATCTGGCACCGGCTGCGGCCGCACGAGGAGAGCCACGCCACGGTGGAGGACGCGCTGCCGGACGAGAAGACCATCGTGTCCGGGGCGGTGCGCACCGACTTCATCCTGTCGGCCGAGATCATGGTCATCTCGCTGAACGAGGTGGTCGACCAGGGCTTCTGGTCCCGCGCGGTCATCCTCGCCGTCGTCGCCCTGGGGATCACCGTGCTGGTGTACGGCGTCGTCGGCCTGATCGTGAAGATGGACGACGTCGGCCTGCACCTCTCCCAGCGCCCCAGCAAGGGCGTCGCCCGGTTCGGGCGCGGGCTGGTCAAGGGGATGCCGAAGCTGCTCAGCGCGCTCACCGTGGTCGGGACCGCCGCGATGCTGTGGGTGGGTGGCCACATCCTGCTGATCGGCACCGACGAGCTGGGCCTGACGTTCCTCTACGACGTCGTGCACCACCTGGAGGAGGCCGCCGCGGAGGCGACCGGAGCCCTCGGTTCCGTCGTGGGCTGGCTGGTCAACACCCTCGGCAGCGCCATCCTCGGGCTCGCCGTCGGTGCCCTGGTCGTGCTGGTCATGACTCTCACGCTGCACCGGCGCAGTGCGGAGTCCGCGAGCGGGAGCGGGGCGCACTAGCTCAACTAGCCGCGCAGGCGCAGGCTCTGCGCCCGACGTCGTCCTCCACCTCTGCCCAGCGGCGGTCCCGGTGGCACCGGGTCCTGACGCGCAGGTCTCCCGCTGTCAGTCGGACGGCATCCGGAGGACCGCCTGCAGCGGCGGACTCGGGAGCCGGCGCTGAGCGAGGTCGGTCAGCAACCGCGGCCCGTCCTCGAACGGGACGACGTCGGTGACCAGGTGGGTGCGGATCTCCTCCCCGCGGTGCCGGAGCAGGTCGAGGGTGACTGCGGCGAGCGCTTCCCGCGGCCAGGCGGCGGCCATGCCGCGCGGCACGCGGCCGATCTGCGCACAGTTGATGCTGAGCCCGTTGTGGTGGAACTCCTCGCCGAGCCGCGCCCGCTCCGCTCCGCCCTGGTAGAAGCCGAGGTCCACCACGATGCCCTGCGGCCGCAACGACTTGAGCCCGGCGGCCAGCGCCTCGTCGTGCCCCCGGCACTGCAGCACCACATCGGCACCGGCATCCCCGTGGGCATGCCGCCACCGCTGCTTGACCGACAGCCAGGCGGCCTCCGCAGTGGCCAGGGTCGGGAGACCGAGCGCCTCGGCGACGGCCCGGCGCTGCGGGGACGGGTCGAGGACGAGCACCTGCGCCGCGCCGTGCTGCACGCTCAGCATCGCCGACAACAGCCCGATGACGCCGGCGCCGGTCACCAGCACGAACCGGTCCCGCACGCCGTCGGCCACCCCGGCTGCCGGCCCGGCCAGCGCCGCCGCGGCGTGCAGCAGGCCGTTGACGCAGATGGGCCCCATCTGGGCCAGGTAGACACCCAGCAGCGGGTCGAGGTCGTCGGGCACCGGGATCACCGGCATGGTGGCCGGGTCCGCGCACCGGCCGGTGCGGTGTCCGTAGGCCATGGCCACCAGAGCGCCCTCGGCCAGCCCGTCGGCACGGCTCTCGGTGACCCGACCGACCTCCATGTAGCCGAGCGCCCGGATCGGGTAGCCGGCCGTCGCGCCGGTGACGCCGAACGCCCGCAGGTCGGGGTCCCACCCCAGCTGGTGCTGCGGATCGGTGCCGCGCACCAGCGCCACCTCGGTGCCTGCGCTCACCCCGGACCACTCGGTGCGGACCCAGGCCTGCCCTGGGCCGGGCTCCGGCTCCACGTCCTCGAGGACCGCCGGCCGTCCCGGTGCGGTGACCCCGATGGACCGGATCGGTCGCCCGGTCACCGCCCCTCCGGGTCCGGCAGCCCGACCGGTCGCCCGTCCCGGGCCGAGCGGTCTGCGGCGCAGGCCAGGGCGTGCGTGCGCAGTGCCTCGTGGTAGGGCACGCGGACCTGCGCTGCCCGGCCGAGCAGGACGTCGAGGAACTCCCGGTCCTCGGTGCGGATCGGGTCCTGGTCCGACCGGAGCACCTCCTCCCCGTGTGCGGTCACCACCCGCAGCTCGTGATCGGTCAGTCCTCGTTCGCTGAGCTCCACGACCAGGCCCTCGGCCACCACGTGCAGGGCGACACGGTGCCGCCAGCCGAGCACCCGCGCCGAGGAGATGCTGCCCACCGCACCGGAGACGAACCGGAGGAGGGCGCTGGCCGCGGCCGGGACGTCACCCCGCCCGTCAGAGGCGGCCCGCTCGGCCGCTGCGACGCTCGCCACCTCACCGGCGAGGGTGCGGGCCAGGTCGAAGACGTGCGTGGTCTGCTCGATCACCTGGCTGCCCGAGTACGCGCGCTGCGGCCACCACGGGACTGCTGGCGTCTTGTCCAGCCAGTAGCCGGTCACCAGCTGCGCCGGTGTCCGCGCCAGCAGCTCCGCCGCCCGGTGCACCACCTCCAGATGGCGCCAGTGGTAGCCCACGGCCGTGGTCAGGCCGCTGGCGGAGACCTGGTCGGCCAGCTCCTGGGCGGCCGGCAGGTCCAGCCCGAGTGGCTTCTCCACGAAGAAGGGGACTCCGTGTGCGATGGCTGCGGTCTCGAGCGCGCCGTGGGCGAACGGGGGTACGCAGAGCCAGACGGCATCCAGGTCCTCGGAGTCCAGCAGTGTCAGCCCGTCGCCGTAGGCCCGTCCGCCGGACCGGTCGGCCGCCTGCTGGGCCCGCTCCAGCACGGTGTCGGCCACCGCCACGACCTCCACGTCGTCGAAGCCGGCCAGGGCCCGCAGGTGCTGCCCGGCGATGAAGCCGGTACCGACGCAGCCGACGCGCAACCGGGTCATGCCACGATCCCCGCTCGGGTCGGGGCCGCGAGGAGCCGGCCGGCCGGGCTGACGCGGGGCGACTCGGTGACCACCCGGACCTCCTGTCGCCGCGGGCTGCTGCCCTCGCCCCATGAAGCCCGATGAGCGTCGTTCGGGCAACCGGGGGTGGCGGTCAGGCCGACACGGCCTCGGCGCTTGCGCACCCGCGGTCCGGTCCCGGCCGAGCCGTCCGGGTCCTCAGTCCGGGCGGGGGGACTCGTCGACCAGCGACGCGAGCGTGGCCCGCGCACCCCGTTCGCGCAGGGACGTCAGAGCTCTCCGGTAGGGCACCACGAACCGTTCCTGGTCCACGAGGTCACCGAAGACGCTGCGATCGGCGATGAAGGCGAGTGGGTCCTCGTCCAGCCGGCCCGCGTTGGCCCGGATGCGGTCGGCCTGCCGGTCGACGAGGGGGAGGGGGTGCCCGCAGTCGTCGAGCCCCTGGGCGTACCGGGCCCAGCTGGCGACGACGGCGGCGCCGCGGTGCACCTCGCCGCCGGCGGCGAGGCGGGCGCGGACCACCGGGAGCACGTACTTGGGGATCAGCGCGGAGCTCTGGGCGCACAGTCGAGATATCGGGTCAGCCACCGCCGCGCTGGCCAGCCGCTGGAGGACCGTCCGCTTGTAGTCCCCGAGGTCCACTCCCGGGACGGCCGGGAGCATCGGAGAGACCTCGTGGTCCAGGTAGTCACGGAGGAACCCGGACCACAGTGGGTCCCGGCCGGCGTCGTGCACGAACCGGTGGCCGGCGAGCGAGGCGAAGTAGGCGAGCGCCTGGTGGCTGCCGTTGAGCAGGTGCAGCTTCATCGTCTCGTAGGGGGCGACGTCCTCGACCAGCTGCACACCGGCTGCCTCCCAGGGCGGGCGACCGGCGGGGAAACGGTCCTCCACGACCCACTGGGCGTACGGCTCGCACACGACTGGCCACGCGTCGGCGATGCCGAACTGGTCCTGGAGCGCCGCGACGTCGTCGGGCGTGGTCCGCGGGGTGATGCGGTCGACCATGCTGTTGGGGAAGGACACCTCGCGCGCGACCCACCCACCGAGGTCTGGGTCGCGCAGGGTGGCGAAGGCGGTGAACGCCTGCCGGGCGACGTCGCCGTTGCCGTGCAGGTTGTCGCAGGAGAGCACGGCGAACGGCGGCACCCCGCGCGCCCGGCGGCGCGCCAGCGCCTCGGTGACGAGTCCGAAGGTGCTGCGGAGCACGGCGTGGGGCTGCAGGTCGGCCCTGACGTCCGGGGCCGCCTCGTCGAAGAGACCGGTCGCCGGGTCGGTGTTGTAGCCGCGCTCGGTGATCGTCAAGGAGACGATGTGGACGTCGGGGTGCGCCATCTTCTCGACCACGGCCTCCGGGTGGTCGGGAGCCAGCAGGAACTCGACGAGAGATCCGATGACGCGCGGCTCCAGGGAGCCGTCGGGGTGCTTGACCACGAGGGTGTACAGCCCGTCCTGCGCGGCGAGCACCTCCTGCATCCGCCGGTCGGCCGGGAGGACACCGACCCCGCAGACACCCCACTCGGGACCCAGGCCGGCGTTCATGAGCCGGTCGGCGTACATCGCCTGGTGCGCCCGGTGGAAGCCGCCCACGCCGATGTGCACCATGCCGGTGCGGACCCGGCGACGGTCGTAGGCGGGGGTCGCGACCGCTCGCGCCAGCGTGCCGAGGGTGCTGGTGTTCAGCGGGCTGGCCGGGAGGGCGGCGGGTGGATCGGGGCGGTGCGACACCGCCCTACCCTAACGTTAGGTTAGGGTCGCTGTCATGCCGGGAGACCGGAGCTGCTCGTCGGCAGCCCGGAGCGGCTCGCCGGCGGAGGAGCCGCTAGGCGGCGGTGCCCCGTGCCGCTCTGTCGGCCGGGAGGAAGACCTGCGCCGGGTCCCGCTCGACCACCTCTCCCAGCGCCTCGTCGACCCGCGTCATGATCTCGGCGTCCAGCCGCACGCCGGCGGCCTTGACGTTGGCGTGCACCTGCTCGGGCCGGCTGGCGCCGATGATGGCGGCGGCGACGTTGGGGTTCTGCAACACCCAGGCCAGTGCCAGTTGGGCCATGGTGAGGCCGAGGTCGTCGGCGATCGGGCGGAGCTGTTGGACCCGGCTGAGCACGGCATGGGCCATGAAGCCCTCCACCTGGAAGCCGACCGCGGAGTGGCTCGCCCGGCTGCCGGCCGGTGGCTGCTCCCCGGGGCGGTACTTCCCGGTGAGCACCCCCTGGGCCAAGGGGGACCAGACGATCTGGGAGACCCCCTCCTGTTCGCAGGTGGGCACGACGGCGGCCTCGATGACCCGCCACAGCATCGAGTACTGCGGTTGGTTGCTGATCAGCTGCACCCCGAGGTCGCGGGCCAGGGCCGCGCCGGCCGCGATCTGCTCGGCGTTCCACTCCGAGACCCCGAGGTAGAGCACCTTGCCGGCCCGGACCAGGTCGGCGAAGGCGGTCATCGTCTCCTCGAGCGGGACCGTGGAGTCGTAGCGGTGCGCCTGGTAGAGGTCGATGTGGTCGGTCTGCAGCCGGCGCAGCGACGCGTGGCAGCTCTCGGTGACGTGCTTGCGGGAGAGGCCGCGGTCGTTGGCGCCGGGACCGGTGGGCCAGTACACCTTCGTCGCGATCTCCAGGCCCTCGCGACGCTGGCCGGCCAGGGCGCGGCCGAGCACGGACTCGGCCTTGGTGCCGGCGTAGACGTCGGCCGTGTCGAACGTCGTGATCCCGACGTCGAGGGCGGCCTGCACGCACGCCAGTGCGGAGTCCTCCTCCACCTGGCTGCCGTGCGTCAGCCAGTTGCCGAACGCGATCTGCGAGACGTTCAGGCCCGACCGGCCCAGGCGACGGAACTCCACGGCTGCTGACCGTAGTGCCCAGGCGGCGGGGGCGCGGCCTGGGCGGCAGCGGCCCGGTCCCGTCGCCGGGGTGGCTGCCCGGCGCCGAGGCATTGCGCCATCCGCCTCGCCCTGCCACCGTGCGGCGAGGCGGGGGCGGAGGAGAGGTGGTCCATGGTCAGCGCAGCCGACATCGCCACGGGCGGAGCCGATCGTCCTGCAGGGGGCCTGGTGGCCCGCCGGCGCGAGAGCACCGTGGGGCGTCGTCGCCGGCTCTCCATCTGCCTCTACAGCCCGTCGGCCGATCCCTCGGGCATGGGCGCACACATGGTGGACCTGGCCGCCGAACTCCGGTCCCGTGCCGACGTCTCCGTGCTCTGCTGGGGAACGCCGGCCGGACGACGGGTGCTCGACCGCGCGGCCGCCCTCGGGGTCGGCACCTGCGCTCTCCCGCGTCCGCGGGACCCGGCGTTCGCCCAGGCGATCGTCGAGTTCCTCTCCGCCCACCCGGCGGACGTGTTCCACGTTCACGTCGGCAGCGGCCGGGAGGACTTCGACGGCGCGCGGGCGG
>NZ_JAAKGN010000046.1:0-30948 GCF_011039295.1 Modestobacter sp. KNN46-3
CTCCGCCGTCCCCCAACTCGGAGGTCCTCTGTGCTGGCCAGCATCGGCTACGCCGTCGCCTACACCGGCGTCGGCATCCTGCTGCTCGTGGTGGGCGCCCTCGCTCTCGACCTGCTCACCCCCGGCCCGGACAGCTGCGCAACCCCGCACCGGCGACCGGTGAGCACCATCAGCAACGCACCGGTGCTGCCCTGCACGACTGGGCCGGAGCCGGCGTGCCAGTCGGAGTCGGTGGCGACCAGCTGCACCCCACGCAGCCGGCGCCGGGCCCAGAACGGCCAGCCCATCGACCAGACCCGGGTCGCGGCCGCCGCGGCCGCCGCCGGGGGCACGGCGCGCTCCCGGCCCAGCGGCACGGCGATGTCCTGCCCGTGGACCAGGACGTCGATCAGCGGCTCGAGCTGCGTCGTCCCCACGGCGTGCCGGCGCGAACCCACCATCGCCCGGATGCCGGCCACCAGCTGCGCCGGGGGCGCGACGGAGGCGGCACACGCGGTGTCGTGCACCATCCGGTCGAAGCTGCCGCGGGCCCGGACCAGCGCCGGCAGGGCGCTCGCTGCCCCCGTGTGGGCGAGGGTGAGGTGCGCCGCGACGTCCCGCACCCGCCAGCCGGCGCACAGGGAGGGGTGCTCCCACTCGGCCGGGGCCAGCTCCTCCAGCAGGTCCGCGAGCGTCGACCGCTCGGTGTCGATCGTCGTCCAGAGCTCGTCGCCGTCCATCGCGGCCCCCTCGGCCGGTAGATTCCGTCAGGATCCCTGACGATCCTCGGGATGCCGTGACTGCACAAGGGGTGCGATGACCGCCGAGCGACCGGATGCCGTGGAGCCGAACACCGGGCTGCTGCTCTTCTATCCCTACCGGGCGCTGGAGAGCCGGGTGCTCACCGCGCTCGCCGAGGCAGGGTTCGAGATCACGCTCGCCCAGGCCCGGCTGCTGCAGCGCGTCGCCGACGACGGCAGCCGGCTCACCGACCTGGCCGCCCAGGCGCAGGTCACCAAGCAGACCGCGGGCGAGCTGGTCGACCAGCTCCAGCGGCGTCGCTACGTCGAGCGGGTCCCCGACCCCTCGGACGGCCGGGCCCGGCTGATCCGGCTCGCGGCTCGTGGCCGGGAGGCAGCCGCACTCGCGGCCCCCGTCGTCGCCACCGTCGAGGCGGAGTGGGCGACGCACCTGGGCCCGGAGTCCATGACGGCGCTCCGCGCGGCACTGACCCAGCTGCGGGAGATCACCGATCCCTGGGCGTGACCCCCCGGCCCGGTGGAACAGCGCAGGGGCGGACGGCGCTGCACCAGGTGTGACGGACGCACTGACCCTGTTCGACGACGTCCTCCCGCCCGAGGCACCGGTCGAGAACCGGCTGCTGCAGGTGCGCACGGTCTACGCGGAGCCCGCGGCCGCCGCCTCTCCGCGCGGGCGGCAGGTGCTGGCCCGGTTCCCCGGTGCGGAGCTGGTGGAGGTGCCCTCGCACTGGCAGATCCCGACGCTGCACGGCAACGAGGGCAACGTCGACCGCTGGGTGCGGGTGAAGACCGAGACGCTGGTGCTCGGGGTCAAGAAGTCGCTGTCGGCCCGGCCCAACGGCCGCTCGGCCAACTGGATCGCGCCGTCCACCGCCAACGGCTGCGCGATGGCCTGCGCCTACTGCTACGTGCCGCGGCAGAAGGGCTACGCCAACCCGATCACGGTGTTCACCAACATCGAGCAGATCACCGGCTACCTGCGCCGGCACGTCGCCCGCCAGGGACCGAAGACCGAGCCCGACCAGTGCGACCCGGAGAGCTGGGTCTACGACATCGGCGAGAACAGCGACTGCTCGGTCGACGCACTGGTCAGCGACAACGTCGCCGACCTGGTCGCCACCTTCCGCGAGCTGCCGACGACGAAGGCCTCCTTCGCCACCAAGTACGTCAACGAGCACCTGCTCGACCTCGACCCGCAGGGCCGCACCCGGGTCCGCTTCTCGCTGATGCCGCAGGCCGACGCCACGGTCCTGGACGTGCGCACGAGCAAGGTCGGCGAGCGGATCGCCGCCGTCGACGACTTCGTCGCGGCCGGCTACGAGGTGCACCTCAACCTCTCCCCCGTCGTGCTGCGCGAGGGCTGGGAGGCCGACTGGACGGCGCTGCTGCAGCAGCTGGACGACGAGCTGGGCGACGCCGCGAAGGCCCAGGCCGCCGCCGAGGTGATCATGCTGACCCACAACGAGGGGCTGCACCAGGTCAACCTGGGCTGGCACCCCCAGGCCGAGGACCTGCTCTGGCGCCCGGAGCTCCAGCAGCCCAAGGTCAGCCAGAACGGCCAGGTCAACGTCCGGTACCGCAACGACGTGAAGCGGGCCGGGGTCGACCGGCTGCAGCAGCTCATCCGGCAGCACGCCCCGTGGCTGCACGTCCGCTACGCCTTCTGAGTCGCCCCGCACGGGCCGAGGTGCTGCCCGGCGCAGCGTCGTCCGATGTGCGACCCTGAGCAGTCTGCGGTCGGGGCGACCAGACCTCGTTCCCAGGGAGACCACATGTTCGACCCGCGTACTGCGCCGGCGTTGCTCGAGGCACTCCCGGACACCGTCGTGGTCGCCGACCGGGACGGTCGCATCGCCTACGTCAACCCAGCCGTGCACACGCTGCTGGGCCACCGGCCCGAGGAGCTGATCGGCGAGTCCCTGACGGTGCTCATGCCCGAACGCCTGCGCCGCGGGCACGGCACCGGGTTCGCCCGGTACGCGGCCACCGGCCGCGGTGAGCTGGTCGGGGCGACCACGCAACTGCCGGCGCTGCACGTCGCCGGGCACGAGGTGCCGGTCGACCTGACGATCTCCCGGCTGGCCGCCGAGGGCGCAGCAGTCGACGGCGCCCTGGTGGTCGCCGTCCTACGGGACGCCAGCACCACGATCCTCCTGGAACGCCAGTTCCAGGTGAGCCGGTACCTGGCTGCGATCCAGCGGGTCACCGCAGCGCTGACCGAGGCACCCGACGCCGACGCCGCCTTCCAGCAGCTGCTGCCGACGCTCTGCAACGAGCTGGACTGGGACGCCGCCACCATCTGGCGTCCTCACGAGGTCACCGGCCGCCTCACCTGTGCCGACATCTGGGCAGCACCGGGTGGCGAGGTGCCCAACCTGCGTGCTCGCGCGCGCGGGCTCTCGCTCGGCCGCGGCGAGGGACTGCCCGGCGTCACCTGGCAGGAGCGCAGGCCGGTGGTCTTCGAGGACCTGTGGTCCGAGCCGCGCTTCCTGCGCCGGGACGGTGCGCACGCCGATGGCGTCCGCACCGGCGTGGCCTTCCCGGTCCTGTACGGGGACACCCTGCTCGGCGTGTGCGAGCTGTTCTCCCGGCAAGCGCGTCCCGTGCCGGACGACCTGCTCGACGTGCTGGCGACCGCCGGGCGGCAGATCGGCCAGTTCCTCAGCCGGCTGCGCGCCGAGTCGCAGATCCGCTCCCTGGCCGAGACGCTGCAGCGCAGCCTGCTGCCGCCCTCGCTGCCGGCCATCCCCGGCGTCGGGATCGCGGCCCGCTACCGCGCCGGTGGCCGAGGGCTGCTCGTCGGCGGGGACACCTACGACGTCCTGCCACTGCCTGGCGGGAGCTGGATGGTCCTGATGGCGGACGTCTGCGGCAAGGGGGCCGAGGCCGCCGCGACAGCCGCGCTCGCCCGGCACACCGCACGGGCCGCCGCGACAGCCGACTCCGGTCCAGCCGATGTGCTGCGCGCGGTCAACGCCGCGCTGATCCGAGAGGCCGGCCCCGGCCCGCTCCGCTTCGTCACCGCCTGCTGCCTGGTGCTCCGCCCGCACAGCGCAGGTGCCTCCGCGCGGCTCACCGTCGCCGGACACCCCCGTCCGGTGCTGCGTTCCTCCACCGGCGAGTGCACGGAGGTGGGCGCGGTGGGACGCCCGCTGGGCATGGCCGTCGACTCGGACTTCGGCGAGGTCGCCGTCGAGCTGTCCGCCGGGAGCACCCTGGTGCTCTACACCGACGGCGTGACGGAGGCCCGGGACGACTCCGGGGTGCAGTTCGAGGAGTCCGGTCTGGTCCGACTGCTGGAGAGCGGCCCACCGCGCTCGGCCGAGGAGACGGTCGAGGCCGTGCAGGCCGCCGTCGACCGGCACCGGCAGGACTCCCGCCACGAGCGGGACGACCTGGCCGTCCTCGCCCTGCGGTGCTGAGTCCGGCGCTCTCACTGCTGGACCGCTCCCGCACCCGGGTCGGCGAGCCCGATGCGGCGGCGCTCATCGGCACCGTGGATCGGGCGGCCGCCGCCGAGCGGCTGGGCTTCGAGCGGTTCTGGGTCGCCGAGCACCACGGCGTGCCGGGCGTCGCCGGTGCCGCCCCGGCGGTGCTGCTGGCCGCGATCGCCGGCCGGACGACGACCATCCGGCTGGGCTCGGCCGGCGTGATGCTGCCGCACCACCAGCCGCTGGTCGTCGCCGAGCAGTTCGCCACCCTGAGCGCGTTTGCCCCCGGCCGGGTCGACCTGGGGCTGGGCCGCTCCCCCGGCTTCACCGCCCCCGTTCGGCAGGCGCTGCGCTCCACCGGTGAGCCGGACTTCGCCCACGACCTGACCGAGCTGCGGGCGTTCCTCGCCGGCTCGGCGCCGATCACCGCGCACCCCCGCCCGGCCGCCGCCGTCCCGGTGTACGTGCTGGCCACCGGCTCGGGACTGACCGTGGCGGCCGAGCTGGGGCTGCCGGTGATCGTCGGCGGCCCGCTGCTGGGCGTGGCCGGCGACCCGGAGCCCGGGCTGGCCGCGCTGGCGGGGTACCGGCGCAGCTACCGGCCGAGCGAGGCGGCACCGGAGCCGCGGGTGGCGATCAGTCTCGACGTGCTGGTCGCCGACACCTCGGGCGAGGCCGCCGACCTGCTGCTGCCCGAGGCCTGGGCCATGGCCCAGGCCCGCACCACCGGCGTCTTCCCGCCCCTGGAGCCGGTGGCGGCGATCCGGGCCCGCACCCTCACCGCGCGCCAGCAGTCCTACGTCGAGCAGACCGCCGCCGCGGCGATCGCCGGCACCCCCGCCCAGGTGGCGAGCCGGCTGGCCGAGCTGCTCGACCGGACCGGCGCCGCCGAGCTGGTCGCCGCCAGCAGCACGCACGACCGGACGGCGCTCGCCGCCTCCGACGCCGCACTGGCAGCGCTCCTCGGCGCACCGCGTACCGCCCACTGACCCCCGGCGGCCGAACCCGTTCCGGACACGCACGCCAGGTGGTGTCGCCCGGGCGCGCGCTGTGCCACGGTGCTCCCGCCCAGCCCCGTCGCGACAGGAGGCACCCGTGCCGGCCGTGGAGATGCGCGCGGTGTCCAAGAGCTACGCCCGACGCGGCCGCCCGCCGCAGCAGGCCCTGGACTCCCTGGAGCTGGTGGTCGAGTCCGGCGGCGTGCACGGGTTCCTCGGGCCGAACGGCTCGGGCAAGACGACGACCATCCGGGTGCTGCTGGGCCTGATCCGGCCCGATGCAGGCGACGTGCGACTGCTGGGCCGGCCGGTGCCCGACGGGCTCCCGCAGGTGATCGGCAGCGTGGGCGCGCTGGTCGAGACCCCGCTGTTCTTCCCCGGCTTCTCCGGCCGCCGCAACCTGCGGCTGCTCGCCGAGACCGCCGGGGTGCCGCGCAGCCGGGTCGAGGAGGTGCTGGAGACCGTGGAGCTGCGCGACCGGGCCGACGACCGGTTCAAGGGCTACTCGCTGGGGATGAAGCAGCGGCTGGGCATCGCCGCCGCGCTGCTGAAGTCCCCGCAGCTGCTGATCCTGGACGAGCCCAGCAACGGGCTGGACCCGGCCGGCATCCGGGACGTGCGCGAGCTCATCCGCCGGCTGGGCCGCGACGGGTCGACGACGGTGCTGCTCAGCTCGCACCTGCTGGCCGAGATCGAGCAGGTCGCCGACCAGGTCTCGATCATGGCGCGGGGCCGCTGCATCGCCTCCGGCCCGGTGCACGAGGTGCTCGCCGGCCGGTCCTCCGGGGACGTGCGGGTGCGGGTGCCCGACCGGGCGGCCGCGACCACGGTGCTCACCGCAGCCGGTTTCACCGTCACCCCGACCGAGGACGCGCTGCTGGTCTCCGCCGTCCCGGCGCCGGGTGAGGTCACCCGGGTGCTCGCCGAGCACGGCCACTACCTGGAGGAGCTGACCCCGGTGGCGGCGGACCTGGAGAGCGCGTTCCTGGCGCTGACGGCGGAGCCGGCATGACCGCCGCCCGCACCGAGGCGCCCCCGACCGCACCCGCCGGCCGGTTCAGCGGGCTGCTCAGGGCCGAGGCGCACCGCTTCCGAGCCCGCCGGTTCATCCAGGTGCTGCTGCTCCTCGCGGCGCTCGGCTGGGCCACCTCCACCGCCATCGGCCTCACCCAGTACGCCTCCCCCACGCCCGAGCGGCTCGCCGCGGCACAGCAGCAGCTGCAGGTGGAGGTGGAACGGGCGAACGAGTTCCGGGAGGAGTGCCTGGCCTCGGACGACGTCCCGGCGGACGTCTCCCCCGAGGAGTGGTGTGGCGCGCCGGTCACCGCCGCGGACCTCGACCTCGACTGGTACCTGGACCCGGCGCCGTTCTCCTTCGCCGCGGACGGCGTCGCCGGGGCGGTGACGTTCAGCGCGGCGGGTGCGGTGCTGGCCTTCCTGATCGGCGCCACGTTCGTCGGCGCCGAGTGGTCCTCCCGCTCGATGATCGCGCTGTTGTTCTGGGAGACCCGGCGGCCCCGGGTGATCGGTGCCAAGATCGTCGTCGTCGCCGTGGCCTCCGCCGTCCTGGGCGTGGTCGCGCAGGGCGCGTGGCTGGCGATGGCCGGCCTCTGGCGGACCTTCGCCGGCGACGGTGTCGCCCTGCCCGACGGGTTCTGGTCGGAGCTGCTGGCCACCGCCGGACGCGGCGTGCTGCTCACCACGCTGGCCGGGTTGCTCGGGTTCGGCCTGACCAACCTGGTGCGCAACACCGGCGCGGCGCTCGGGGTGGGGTTCGTCTACTTCGCGGTGCTGGAGACGGCGGCGCGCGCCCTGCGGCTGGAGTGGCAGCCCTGGCTGCTCACCAACAACGCCTCGGCCCTGGTGGTGCCCGACGGCCTGACCCTGTTCCTCGGCTCCGACCCGATCACCGGGGAGTCCACCGAGTACCTGCTGGGCAACCTGCAGGCCGGCGTCTTCATGGCCGTGGTGACCGGCGTCGTCCTGACCCTGGGCACCGTGCTGTTCACCCGCCGCGACCTGCACTGACCCGCTCAGCCGGTCGGGTTTCAGGACCCGGGCGGGTCGGGGTAGGCGGAGGGACATGGACACAGACCTCGAGTCCGCCACCCGCACCGAACTGCTGCGCCGCGCGCGCGAGCAGGACGTACCCGGACGCTCGTCGATGACCAAGGACCAACTGATCGCCGCGCTGACGTCCGGCGACTCCGGCGACGGCGCCGCGTCCGACGGCGCCGCGTCCGACAGCGCTTCGTCCGACGGCGTCCGTGGCGACGGCTCGCGGCCGGTGCACTCGCGGGTCGAGGCGTTCCGCCTGCTGGCCGAGGCCCGGGCCCGGGGCGAGATGGTGCTCATCCCCCGGATGCTCAGCGGCAACGACCGCCGGGTGCACGTACGGGAGACCGTGCGTGAGGACCACGAGACCCGGATCGCCACCGGTGACCTGGAGGCGCGGGCGAAGTTCGACAAGCTCGCCGGCTCGGTCTTCCACTTCTTCCGCGGCACGAACCTGCTCTTCTACCGCGACCTGGTCGGCGAGGACGCCCGGCTGCCCACGGTGCTCGCCCTCGGCGACGTCCACCCCGGCAACTTCGGCGTGATGCCCAGCTCCGACAACGTGCCGATCTTCAGCGTCAACGACTTCGACGACGCCTACTACGCGCCCTTCACCTGGGACCTCAAGCGCGGCGCCGTCGGGTTCATGCTCGGCGCGGCCGAGAAGTCCGATCTCAGCCCGAAGAAGCAGCGCGCCATCGCCCGCCGGTTCGTGCGCGGCTACGTGTCCGGGATCGCCTCCTACGCCGCCGACGGCCAGGAGCAGACCGAGCAGCTCCGGATGGACAACGCCCCGCCGCTGATCGCCGAGCTGCTCGCCAGCACGCTGGAGACCAGCCGCGCCGAGTGGCTGGAGGACCTCCTGGAGGAGACCCGGCGCGGCTTCCGCACCGACGAGGAGCTGGTGCCGGTCAGCAGCCGCCGGGAGGAGTTCCAGGAGATCGTCGACCGCTACGTCGCCGAGAACGAGGTCGCGGTGCCCGAGCGCGCCGGCCGGATGCGGGTGAAGGACGTCGCCGAGCGGCGCGGCGCCGGCACCGCCTCCCTGGGCCTGACCCGGTACTACGTCCTCATCGCCGGCGTGCGGGACGACGGCACGGACGACCTGCTGCTGGAGTTCAAGCGCGCCCGCCGCTCGGCACTGGCCGGGCTGGTGCCGCCGTCGGGGTACGAGGTCGACAAGCAGGGTGACCGGATCCGGCACGCGCAGCGGGTGCACCTGGTCGACGGCGACGTCTTCTACGGCAGCGTCGACATCGACGGGCACAGCTTCATGGTCCGCGAGCGGGCGCCGTTCCGCGACGACATCAGCCTCGGCTCCCTGTCGACGAGCGAGTGGAAGGAGTACGCCGGGATCTGCGGGCGGGTCCTGGCGCACACGCACGCGATGTCGGACGAGACCGGCAACGTCGACTACGACGTCGAGCCGGCGATCCTGGAGGCGATCGGCGGGCGGGACCTGTTCGTCGACGACGTCCTCCGCTTCGCCGAGGAGGCCGCCGAGCGGATCCGCCGGGACCACGAGTACTTCGTCGCCGACCACGAGCTGGGCGCCTTCCGCAGCGTGGACGTCGTCTACCGCTGACCTCGGCGGTCGGCGAGCGTGAGCCACCAGACCGACCGTGGAGCCGGGCCCCGGCACGGCTCCACGGTCGGTGGGGCGGGTAGACCCCGTCGGCGGCCTCGCTCCCGCCGGAGCTGTCAGGGGCCCCTGCGGCTGCTCACCCGGGTGGCGCCACGCCGGGGGTTTGCCCCGGCGCCCCCGGGTGGGCCACGGTGGTGCCGTGCGCAGACGAGACTTCCTGGCCGCCGGCGGCGCACTCCTCCTCGCCGGCTGCAGCCGGTCCGGCAGTTCCCCGACCGCTGCCCCCACGACGTCGGCAGCCACGACGTCGGCAGCAGAGTCTGCAGCCGCGTCGACCAGTGCGGCTCCCACGCCGACCGAGGAACCAGCGCCCACCCCGGGGACGCCGGCGGAGATCCTCGCCCGGTCGACGGTGCCGGTGCTCTGCTTCCACCAGATCCGCGAGTTCCGCCCCGACGACAGCGCCTACGCCCGCACGATCATCACGCCCCCGGCCGTGCTCACCGCCCAGCTGCAGGCGCTGCGCGACGGCGGTCACACCCCGGTCACCGCCCCGGCGCTGGTCGACCACCTGCAGTTCGGCACCGCCCTCCCCGACCGGCCCGTGCTGCTGACCTTCGACGACGGGTCGGTCACCCACGCCACGGCGGCCCTGCCGGTGCTCCGCGAGTTCGGCTTCCCGGCGGCGTTCTTCCCGATGACCGTGGTGCTGGACAAGCCGGACTGGCTCAGCAGCGACCAGCTGCGGGAGCTCGACGCGGCCGGCATGACGATCGGCGCGCACAGCTGGGACCACCAGCGGGTGGACCAGCTGACCGGCGGCCAGTGGACCGAGCAGCTCGACGACCCGAGGGCCACCCTGGCCGGCATCCTCGGGCACCCGGTCGACCTGATCGCCTACCCGCACGGGATGTGGGACCAGGAGGCGCTGCCGCACGTCGCCGCTGCCGGGTACCGGGCTGCGTTCCAGCTCTCCGAGCCCACGGACCCGGCGCAGCCGCTGCTCACCATCCGCCGGATCATGCCGCCGCCCACCTGGGACGGCGCCACCCTGCTGGCCCACCTGGAGTCCGACTTCTGACCGTCGGCGCTCGCACGCCGGCGGCTACCGTGAGGGGCGTGGCCCGGGTCGTCGTCGTCGGCGCCGGGCTCGGGGGTCTCGCCGCCGCCGCCCGGCTGGCCGCGACCGGCCACGCGGTGACCGTGCTGGAGCAGGCGCCGCAGGTCGGCGGCAAGCTCGGCTGGTACGCCCGCGACGGCCACGGCTTCGACACCGGGCCCAGCCTGGTCACCCTGCCGCAGGTGCTCGAGGACCTCTTCGTCGCCACCGGCGCCCCGCTGTCGGAGGTGCTGCCGTTGCAGCGGCTCGACCCGGCGGTGGCCTACCGGTTCGCCGACGGGACGACGACGGCGCTGCCCGGGCACCGCGACGACATCCCGGCCCGGCTCGACGCCGACCTCGGACCCGGCAGCGGTGCGCAGTGGACGGCGCTGCTGACCCGCGCCGAGGCGATGTGGCGGGCCACCGAGCAGCCGTTCCTGCGCACCCCGCTGGCCGGTGCGGCCACCCTGGCCCGGCTCGCCCGCAACACCGCCGACCTCCGCACCGTCGCGCCCGGCCGCACGCTGCGCGGCCTGGGGCACCGGTACCTGACCGACCCGCGGCTGCGGATGCTGCTGGACCGGTACGCGACCTACTCCGGCTCGGACCCCCGACGGGCACCCGCCGCGCTGCTCACCGTGCCCTACGCCGAGCAGGCCTTCGGTTCCTGGTACGTCCCCGGCGGACTGCGCCGGCTGCCCGAGGCGGTGGCCGCGCGCGCGGTCGAGCGAGGAGCGGTCGTGCGCACCGGCGCTGCGGTCAGCGAGGTGCTGGTGACGGCGGGCCGGGCGACCGGGGTGCGACTGGCCGACGGCGAGGTGGTGCCGGCCGACGTCGTCGTCTGCAACGCCGACGCGACGAGCCTCTACGGCAGCCTGCTGCCGCCGCACGCGCCGGTGCGGCGGGTCCGGGCCGCGCTGCGCCGGGTGACGCCGTCGTCCTCGGGGTTCGTGCTGCTGCTCGCGCTCCGCGGCCGCACGCCTGGGCTGGCCCACCACACCGTGCTGTTCCCCACCGACTACGACGCCGAGTTCGACGCCCTGTTCGGAGGGGGCAGGTTCGGCCGGGGCGGGCCCAGCCGGCCGGTCGCCGACCCGACGGTCTACGTGAGCGCCCCCGACGACCCGGCCACCCGACCCGACGCCGACAGCGAGTCGTGGTTCGTGCTGGTGAACGCGCCGCGGCACGAGCCGGGCACCGGCGTCGACTGGACCGCCCCCGGGCTGGCCGACCGCTACGCCGACCAGGTGCTGGCGACGATGGCCGCCCGCGGGCTCGACGTGCGCGACCGGGTCCGCTGGCGGGTGGTGCGCACCCCGGCCGACCTGGAGCGGGAGACCGCCAGCCCCGGCGGCTCGATCTACGGCACGTCCAGCAACGGGGCCCGCGCGGCCTTCCTGCGGCCGGCCAACGCAGCCCGCCTCCCGGGTTTGTTCCTGGTCGGCGGCTCAGCGCACCCCGGCGGCGGGCTCCCGCTGGTCACCCTCTCCGCGGAGATCGTCTCCGGGCTCATCGGCCCGGCCTGACCCAGCGGCGGTCCGACCCGGCGCCGGGCGGGCCCTCAGCGCCGGGCGAACACGTATGGCTGCAGTGCGGGCTCAGCCGGGACGTCCGCGGCGTCCCCCTCCCCGTCCGTGGCGTAGGCGACGAACGCGGCGTAATCGGTCGCGAAGGTCGCCGGGTCGACGCCGGGCTGGAAGGCCTGCAGGCAGGTGCTCACCGGGACCCGGGCGCGCACCGCCGGGCCGTCGTGGGTCAGCGCGTCGATCGCGATCGCGTAGCCCACCGGGTCGTAGCTGCCGATCGCGAAGTGGTCGGCCGCGTTCGCCGGGCAGACGTCCTGGGTGGCGATGTTCGAGATCCGCCCCTCCCCGGTACGCAGCACCGAGCTCGCGGTGGGCCCGGCGTTCGGGACGACGACCTCGTCGGCCCGGGTGTAGGCGACCGTGTACGAGACGCCGGCGAAGGTCTCCGCGCCGCTGTTGAGCGCGGCGGTGAACGAGGAGATCGACCGCTGCTGCCAGTTCGCCGGTGTACAGGTGGTCTGGCAGGCGAGGTCGGCGACCGTCGTCCCGTGGTTGGACGGGCTCAACCCGACCAGGTCGTCCACCATCGCCCGGGTGTCCGGCCAGAACCGCAGCGCCCAGCGTCCGATCATGCCGCCCTGGCTCCAGCCGACCACGTCGACGCGCTGGCCTGCCTGCTTGCTCACCGTGCGCACCGCAGAGACCACGTGTTCGGCGGCCACCTGGATGTCGCCGGTGGCGTCGTCCGGCAGGGTCACCGCACACCAGCGCCAGCCCAGGCGGTCGAACGCCCGCTCGTAGTTCCAGGCGAAGCCGACCTCAGGGTCCATCGTGGTGCCGGGCAGCAGCAGCACCGGTGCCCGCCCGCCCTTGGTGACCGGGCCGTTGCAGTGCAGCGAGGCGGCCAGTTGCGCCGCCGGGACAGCGAGTGCGGGGCCGCGCTGGTCCAGGTCCGCGTACCCGCCGGCCACCGGGGCCGCCGCCGCCGTTCCCTGGCCGGCCAGCAGCACCACCACCGCACAGACCAGCACCGTCCAGCACCTGCGCATCGACGACTCCCGTCCTCCGGGCCGGCTCCGTCGCCGCCCCCGCCCAGCCGATGATGCGGGAGGGACGACCGGACGGCACCGCGAGGTCCGGCCGCCGCGGGCCGGCGCCGGTGCCCTGGTCAGCCGGTGCGGGCCGGGTCCGGGGTCCGTTCCGGTCGCCGGTCGAGCAGCCGCAGCAACCACCAGCCGTAGCCGATCAGCACCAGGATGATCGACACCTGGACGACGTCGGGCAGCGCTCCCGGGCTCCGGATGCTGGCGACGTTCACCCACGCGTGCAGCACGACCAGCGGCCAGAGCGTGCCGACGTGCCAGCGCAGCGCCGCCAGGCAGAACCCGAAGGCGGCGGTGTTGACCACCTGGAAGGCGATCTCGTCCGGCGCACGCCCGAACCAGAGCCCGCTCATCGCGTGTCCCAGGCCGAACAGCACGCCCACCAGGACCGCCGCCCGGGCCAGGCCCAGCGGGCTCAGCAGCCGCTGCACCAGCCCCCGGCTGAGCGACTCCTCAGCCAGCCCGACCGCCAGCATGGTCACCGCCGCGCTGGCCAGCACCGTCGCCGACCCGGCCAGCCCGTCGACGAGGTGCAGCAGCCCCTCCCCCAGCAGCGGCAGCAGCAGCCACCACGAGCGGTCCGGCCACCGCCAGGCGAGCCCGGTCTCGCGCCACCAGCCGAGCCAGCCGATCAACGCCAGGGTGAGACCGGCGAGCACGACGTTGACCACCGCCGCCCCCAGGTCGGGGAACCACCCCGGCCGCAACGGCGGCAGCAGGTCCTCGACGGCGAACAGCACCAGGTGCCAGACCACCGTGGCCCCCGCGGCGAGGGTCAGCGGCCGGCGGCGGGCGAGGTCGAGCACACGCTGGCGCACGACCGGCAGCCTCCCGTGCCCGGCGCCCCGCCGTCCATCCCCGTCGACGCAGCGACTCCCCCCTCACCGCGGGGTGAGGGGGAGTCGAGGGGAGCTGAGGCTGTCAGGCGTCGCGCCGGCGGAAGACCAGGACCGCCACCAGCAGCAGCGCGGCCACCTCGGCGACGAAGACCCCGAAGCCGGTCCACGGGGCGAGCACCGCTCCGCCGTTGAAGGGAGCGACCTGCGCGACCGCCCCGCCGGCGTTGCCGGGCAGCAGCTTGGCCACCCACTCCCCCCACGTGCCCGGCAGTGCGTAGGCGACGTTGCCGACCACCAGCACCAGCGCCATGCCGACGGTCAGCGCCGCCGCGGTGTGCCGGATCAGCAGCCCGGTGGCCAGCGCGAACACCCCGAGGCCGGCGAGGTACAGCCCGTTGCCCAGCAGCGCGCGGAGCACCCCGTCGTCCGACAGGGCCAGGCCCACGCCCTCCCGGTCGAGGAACCAGTTGCCGCCGAGGTAGCCGGCCACCGCGGTGACCACGCCGGCCACGAAGAGCACGACGGTGAGCACCACGGCCTTGGCCGCCACCACCCGTCCGCGGCGGGGCACCGCGGTGACGGTGGCCCGCATCATCCCGGTGCCGTACTCGCTGGTGACCACCAGCGTGCCCAGCGCCAGCGCGGTGAGCTGGGAGAACAGCAGCCCCCAGGTGAGGAAGGCGGCCGGTGCCTCCCCGGTGTCGCCGGCGGCCAGGTCCGTGGCCGCGGCCCAGCAGACGAGCGTCGTCAGGCCGGCGCCGAGTGCGAACAGCAGGCCCAGCGACCAGCGGGTGGAGCGGACGGTCCAGAACTTGACCCACTCCGCGTGCAGCACCTGCGCGAAGCCGGGCTGCCGGACGCCGGGCACGTGCCGGTTCGGGTCGAGCCGCACCACGTCGGCGGCGGACGAGGAGCCGCTCCCGGGTCGGGCCGGGGCGGTGCTCATGGTGGGGGTGGCGCTCATCGCACGGCTCCTGCGGTCTCGGCCGGGTGGGTGGCGTACTCGACGCTGTCGGCGGTCAGGGTCATGAAGGCGTCCTCCAGCGAGGACTGGACGAGGGCGAGCTCGTGGACGTACAGCCCGGCACCGCCGAGCAGCTCACCGATCTCGGCGGCGTTCCGGCCGCGCACCCGCAGCTCGTCGTCCAGCCGGTCGACGTCCAGGCCGTTGCCGCGCAGCAGCGCCTCGGCGTCGGAGACCCGCGGACTGCGCACCCGGACGTAGGAGGACGCGTGCTCGGTGATGAAGTCGGCCATCGAGCAGTCGGCCAGCATCCGTCCGCGGCCGACCACGATCAGGTGGTCGGCGGTGAGCGCCATCTCCGACATCAGGTGGCTGGAGACCAGCACGGTGCGGCCCTGCCCGGCCAGCTCCCGGGCGAGGTTGCGCACCCAGCGGATGCCCTCCGGGTCCAGCCCGTTGACCGGTTCGTCCAGGACGACGACCGGCGGGTCGCCGAGCAGCGCCACCGCGATGCCGAGCCGCTGACCCATGCCCAGGGAGAAACGACCCACCCGCTGCTCGGCGACCGCCTCCAGCCCGACCAGGTCGAGCACCTCGTCGATCCGGGTGCGCGGGATGCCGTTGCTGGCGGCCAGCCAGCGCAGGTGGTCGCGGGCGCTGCGGCCGGGGTGCAGGGCCCGGGCCTCCAGCAGCGCACCGACCTCGCGCAGCGGCGCCGGCGACGCGGCGTAGGACCGGCCGTTCACGGTCACGCTGCCCGACGTGGGGCGGTCCAGCCCCAGGATCATCCGCATCGTCGTGGACTTGCCGGCCCCGTTCGGGCCGAGGAAGCCGGTCACCCGGCCGGGCTCGACGGTGATGCTCAGGTGGTCGACGGCGGTCTTGGGGCCGTAGGTCTTGGTGAGTCCCCGGGCGACGATCACAGCGTCCCCCCGGGGTGGGCGGGAGAGGTGGTGTCCATGCCGACGAACCTGTCGGCGGCGCGGCACCGGGGACATCGGGGAGCGCCCTGAACCGACCCTGAACCACCCCTGACCGGCGTCCCTGAGCGGCCCCTGAGCAGCGGCGCCGCACGGCCTTGTCCAAGTCCGGTCCCCGGGCTACGGTCGACCTATAAGTTCCTGCTTATGGAGGAGGGCTCATGACCATCACCGACGCCGCCGCATCCGCCGGGCTGGTGACCCGAGAGGTCCGCACCGGCTCCCGCGGGGGCACACCCACCCGGATCGCGGTCGCCCGCCGCACCTACCCGACCGACCGGCCCGACCTCTGGGCCGCCGTGACCGACCCGGACCGGCTCCCCCGCTGGTTCCTGCCGGTGAGCGGTGACCTGCGCGTCGGCGGCCGCTACCAGCTCGAGGGCAACGCCGGTGGCACCGTCGAGCACTGCGCGGCGCCGGAGACCTTCTCGGTCACCTGGGAGTACGGGCCGATGGTGTCCTGGCTGCAGGTCCGGTTGACCCCGGCTTCCACCGGCACCGAGCTGGAGCTGCTGCACGAGGCTCCGGTCGACCCCGAGATGTGGGACCAGTTCGGGCCGGGCGCGGTGGGCGTCGGCTGGGACCTCGGCCTGATGGGGCTGGGCCTGCACCTGGAGAGCGGCGCTGCGGTCGACCCGGCCGAGGCGTTGGCGTTCCCCCTGTCGCCGGAGGGGCGCGAGTTCGTCCGGCGGGCGGCGACCGGCTGGGCCGACGCGGCGGTCGCCGACGGCGACGAACGGGGCCCGGCGCAGGAGGCGGCGGCCCGTACGGTCGACTTCTACACCACCCCGCCCGAGGACGTGCCAGGAGCGCAGTGACCCGAGCACCAGTGACCGGAGCATTCGAGGCGCTGGGCGACCCCGTCCGGCGGCACGTCCTGGAACTGCTCGCCGCAGGCGAGCGGCCGGCCGGTGAGATCGTCGCGGCGCTGCAGGCCCGGGCGCCCATCTCCCAGCCCGGCGTATCGCAGCACCTCCGGGTGCTGCGGGACGCCGGGCTGGTCACGGTGCGCGCCGAGGGGTCCCGACGGTTCTACGCACTCGACCCGGACGGCCTGGACGCCGCCCGCGCGTGGTTGTCCGGGCTCGTCGACCCGCTGGCGCAGTTCGCCCAGCCGCTGGACGCGCTGGCCACCGAGGTGGCCCGAGGCCGGCGGACCCGCCCGACGACGACCGGCCAGCCGGACCGCCCCGCTGCCGACGGTCGACGCCCCGCCTGACCGGATCAGCCGACGCTGCGCTCGGCGGCGTCGGTCACGTGCACGCCCGCCGCGAACTCGGCGGCCTGCGCCGCCGTCCAGTCCAGCTCGGCCGGCACCTGGACGACGACCGGCAGACCCGACGCCTGGTCGACGTAGAACAGCGAGCCGGCGAACGGGTCGACGCCCAGGCCCCCGGCCGCCGGCCGGTCGACGTCCACCTGGTCCGCCGACTCGACGTAGACGCCCTCACCGGCGCCGACCGGGACCGTGGTGCCCTCGGTCGGCAGGGTCGCGTCGGCGGACAGCAGCATCACGGTCAGCTTGCCCACGTAGGAGTCCGGGTCGGTGTCGACCATGGACCGTGGCCCGACGGTGAGCGCGTACTGATCGGAGTGCAGCAGCGTCCAGCTCTCGGGGACCTCGTCGACGGAGTACCCCGCCAGCTGGTCGCCGGTGAAGTCGACGAGCGCGATCGCCCCGGGCGCCAGGACGGTGTCGCTGCTGCCCCCTGCCTCCGGGCTGACCGGGGTGGGGGTCGCCCCACCGAGGACCAGCGCGCCGACGGCTGCACCGGCGACGACGAGGCCGGCCACCCCCGTGCGCTGTGCCCGGCGGCGGCTGAGCGCACGGCGGCCACGGAGCAGGTCCGCCTGCACGGTCTTGTCGGCGACGGTGGTGTCGACCTCGGCGGCGGCGTCGGACAGGAGGGTGTGGACGTTCACGAGGCGCTCCAGGTGGTCACGGTGGTGCGGTGGTCGACGGCGGTGCGGGCGGGCGGCGGGGCCGACGACGGCTCCTCCAGGGGGACGCCGAGCGCCCGGCGGAGGTGGTCCAGGCCGCGGGCGGTCTGGCTCTTCACGGTGCCCTGCGAGCAGTTCAGGACGTCGGCGGTCTCGGCGACGCTCAGCTCGTGCAGGTGCCGGAAGACCACCGCCGCCCGCATCCGCGGCGGCAACTGCGCCAGCGCCGGTCGCAGCCGGGCCAGCATCTCGTCGTCCCGGTCGTCGGCGGTGTCGACGGCGGTGTCGGGGAGCTCGGCGCGGGAGTGCTCCCGACGCCGCCAGGGCCGGCGGGTCTCGTCGATGAGCGTGGTCACCAGCGCCCGGCGGGCGTAGGCGTACCGCGCCTCCGGTGCGCGCAGCCGGCCCCAGGCGACGTAGAGCCGGGTGAGGCCGACCTGCACGAGGTCCTCGGCCAGGTGCCGGTCACCGGCCGCCAGCAGCGTCGCCGAGCGCAGCAGGTCGCCCCGCCTCGCGACGACGAACGTGGAGAACTCCTCGTCGCGCCCCGGCCTCACGTGGTGTCCGATCTGTTCATGCCCTGGAGACGGGATCCGGGGCCGGGAGGTTGCATGCCCCCAAGGGCAGCCGGATCAGCCGCCGGTCAGCCGGCGGGCTCCGGGGCGGGGAACCGGGACACCGGTACACCGGGACTGGCTTCCCATACCTCGGTGCGGCGGGTGATAGGACCGGACCGCCACACCGCGGGGGTGGACCGTGGAGGTGACCGGCCGTCAGCGGGACGACATCGGCCGGTTCAGCTGCGCGCGGCGCCCAGGCCCAGCACCGCCGCCAGCCCCAGCGCGCTGCGCGGGGCGTACGGGGTGCGCCACAGGCCGCCGTGCGCGGCGGCGTGTGCCTCGTCCTGCCAGGGGTGCTGCTGCGCGGGGCCGCCACCGGTGTGCAGGTCGTGCACGAGCAGCGCCGCCATCAGCACATTCGACGTCGCCGGCTCGAACACCTCCACGCCGAAGCGGTGGGCCCCGGCATAGGCGGCGGCCAGGGCGCGGTTCTTGACCACCGAGCGGGTTCGGGTGGGCGGGGCGACGTTCATCGACACCGTGCTGCCCGCCGCCCTGGCGACCGAGGCACGCCAGCGCTGCAGCCGCTTGGCCAGCGCGTAGTTCGGGCCCTGCTGCGGCACCAGGCTGTCGGCGATGCCCGGGTCGGCACCCGGCACGTACGCCCGGCGCAGCAACCGCCCGGCCGACAGCGTGCGCAGCGGCCGGCCCACCAGCTTCGCCGTCCGCGGCCGGGCGGCGTAGGCGGCAACGGAGTGGTCGACCGCCTCGCCGGGCACCGCGAAGACGTCGGTCGGGGTGGCGAGGAACGCCAGCGCGAGTTCGGGGCGGGCCCCGGTCAGCCGCCGGGTGAGCGCGTCGACGGCGGTGGAGACCCGGACGTTGGTGGCGCCGTCGGCGTAGACGTAGTTGCCGAGCACCGGCGAGCCGGGCAGGGCCGCGAGCCAGTCGGCGACCTCGGGCACCTCGGTGATCAGGTCGGCGCCGGCCGTGTCGTCGTCGGCGACCGGCAGCAGCAGCGTGCCCGCGCCGCGCTGGGCGGTCTCGCGCACCCGCTGCCACAGTGCCGGCCGGGGCAGGTCGACGGCGGCGACCCGGGCACCCCAGCGCAGCAGGGCGGTCAGCGGCCCCATCTCCGCGCCTGCACCCAGCACCGCGACCGTGCGATCGGGCAGCGCGAGCCACTCGGGATGGTCGGCCACGGTGCGCACGGCGTCGGCGCAGCTGGGCTCGACCACCCCGGCGTCGACCCAGGCGACCAACCGGCGGTGCAGGTCGTCACCGCGCAGCCGGGCGCCGCGGTAGGGCAACGACAGCTCGCGCTCGGGTACGGCGTCCCCGGTCACCTCGACGGTGCGCAGCCGGCGAGCGGCCGGCGCGGTCTGCAGCGCGCCGAGGTCGGTCTCGCCGCCCGGTCCGGCCACCCGCATCCGGGCGTGCAGCGAGTCGAGCCCCGCACCGGCGATCTGCAGCGCCGCGTCGCGCGAGCTCAGCCCCGCCTCCACCGTGCGGCGCAGGTGGGGCAGGTAGCCGGCCCGCCAGTTGGTCTCCTGCTCAGCTGCCCGCGCCCCGGTCGGGTCGACCGGCCGGAGCGCGTCGGCGACGACCGCCCGGCCGAGCGTGGCGGTGCTGCGCCGGCCGTCGGGCCCGGCTGGGAAGACGACTCCGCGCTGTTCCTCGGTCACGGACCGATCCTGCCCGACCCGGCCGACCGGCGACGGCTGGGGCGCTCAGGCCCCAGCCGTCGGCACCGTCGGTTACTGGTTGCCGATCTTGCCGTCGGCGGCGTCCCGGCCCTTGTCGATCTGGGCGTCGTGCGTGCCCCCGGTCTTCTTGTCCGCGAACTGCTCGCCCTTGTCGAGGCCCTTGTCGCTGATCTGCTCGCCCTTGTCGCTGTTCAGCGCGCCCTTGGCCTTGTCCATCATGCTCATGGGGATCCCCCTCGGATGCGGTCGCGCCCGACGGCGCGGCTCGACCCCGGCAGTGCCCACCGACCTGCGGCGCCAACCGCTCAGTCGCGCACGACCGGTTCCGGCAGGTCGGCCGGTGCACCGGCCTCCAGCCAGCGCAGCAGCGTGCGGACGGCGAACCCCGAGCCGCCCTTGACCACCTCCGCCTCGTCGCGGCCGGCACGCGCCGGGCCGGCGATGTCCAGGTGCGCCCACGGCAGGCCCCCGGCGAAGGGCTGCAGGAACAGCGCCGCCGTGGTCGACCCGGGGTCGCCCGGGGCGTTGTTCGCATCGGCCACCGGGGAGTCGAGCTGCGCGCGCAGGTGCCCGACGTGCTCCTCGCTCAACGGCATCCGCCAGAACGCCTCGCCGGCGTGCCCGCCGGCGGTGAGCAGGGCGTCGGCGAGCCCGTCGGCGGTCGCGTACAGCCCGGCCGTGCGAGCCCCCAGCGCCGTCCTCATCGCCCCGGTGAGGGTGGCGACGTCGACCAGCACGGTCGCGCCCAGCGCCAGCCGGGCGTGCGCCAGGACGTCGGCGAGCACCAGCCGGCCCTCGGCGTCGGTGTTGCGCACCTCGGTGGTGCGCCCGCCCACGTGCCGCACGACGTCGGCCGGCCGGTAGGCGGTTCCGGAGACGGCGTTCTCGCAGAGCGCGACGACGGCGGTGACGGCACCCGGGAGCTGCAGCCGGGCCGCGGCGTCGACGGCGGCGAGGACCGCGGCGGCGCCGGCCATGTCGGTCTTCATCTCGCGCATGCCCGCGTTCTTCTTGATCGAGATGCCGCCGGTGTCGAAGGTGATGCCCTTGCCGACCAGCACCGGGTGCGCCGGACCGGCCCCGTGCGGCCGGTAGGTGGCGATCACCACCCGCGGTGGGGAGGCCGATCCTCCGCCGACGGCGAGCACGCCGCCGAAGCCGCCGGCCCGCAGCTCGTCGGGCCCCAGCACGGTGACCGTCACGCCGTCGACCGCGCCCAGCCGCCCGAGCGCCTGGTCGGCGAGCCAGGCCGGGTCCTTGGTGCTGCTGGGCGTGTTGACCAGGTCGCGGGCCCACACCACCGACTCGGCAGCGACCCGGCCGGCGAGCTCACCGGCGGCCACCGCCGGGTCGTCGGCACCGGCGGCCACCACGAGGACCTCGGCGAGCCGGGGCGGGTGCGGGGTGGAGGTGTCCCGGAAGCGGTAACCGGCCAACAGCGCCGTCTCCACCGCGGTACGGACCTCGTCGGCCCCGGCCGGGGCGACGCCGGTGTCCAACGGCAGGACGAGCCGGCGGGCGCCGGACTCGGCGAGCGTCTGGGCCCGCCGGACGGCGACCGCCACGTAGGAGCGCAGGTGCGGCAGGGTCGCATCGCCCACCCCGACCGCCAGCACACTGCGCGGGTGCCGGCTCTGCAGCGGCACGTTGGTGATCCCGCCGGGCTTGCCGCCGTTGCCGGTGTCGGCCAGGGCCGCAGCGAGGAACTCCGGGTCGACCGGCGGCTGGGCAGCCGCGGTGAGCCAGTCGGGCAGGGAACCGCGGGCACCCACCGGCACGGCCAGGACGTCGTCGGGACCCAGCACCGGCAGCGCAGGGACGACCTCGACCCGCGGCAACGGCGCGGCCCCGGTCGCCGGCGTGCTGCCGACGGCCGGGGCCGCGTCGTCTGTCGCGGGGCTGCCCGGGGGCAGACTCGCGTCGGTGTTCAGCTGATCGCGCCCTTCAGGGCCTCGGAGAGGGCGCTCGCCTCGTCGGGGGACAGCTCGACGACCAGCCGGCCACCACCCTCCAGCGGGACGCGCATGACCAGGCCGCGGCCCTCCTTGGTGACCTCGAGGGGACCTTCACCCGTACGCGGCTTCATGGCCGCCATGCGTGCCTCCTTCACCGGCCACCCACGGCCCGGCTGGACCGTGGTGTGGCGACTGTTCCTGCAGAGCTGTGCGGTCCATGATCCCGTATCTCCGGCCATCGACCAACCCGGACCCCTCAGTCCGGGTACGTGACCCCCACCCGGAAGCACGTCGCGACGTGGTCGTCGACCATCCCGGTGGCCTGCATCAGGGCGTAGGAGGTGGTCGGTCCGACGAAGGAGAAGCCCCGCCGCTTCAGCTCCTTGGCCAGCGCAACCGACTCGGGGGTGGTCGCCGGGACGTCGGCGAGGACCTGTGGCCGCGGACGCGGCGCGGTCGGGGCGAAGGACCACAACAGGGCCGACAACCCCTCCGGCAGGTCGAGCGCAGCCCGGGCGTTGCGCACTGCGGCCGTCACCTTGGCGCGGTTGCGGACGATCGCCGCATCGGCCATCAGCCGCTCGACGTCGTCGCCGGTGAAGGCGGCCACCGCCGGGATCGAGAAGCCGGCGAACGCGGCCCGGAAGGCGGGGCGCTTGCGCAGGATGGTGATCCAGGACAGGCCCGACTGGAAGGCCTCCAGGGTGACCCGCTCGAACAACGCGTCGTCGCCGTGCAGCGGCACCCCCCACTCCTCGTCGTGGTACCGGACGTACTCGGGCGCACTCGTCGCCCAGCCGCACCTCTCGACCACGGCCACCTCCACGGGGTCCGGCGTCCGGCCGGTCACGGGACGGCGGTGTCGACGTCGTCGAACTCCGACCGCGCGGTGCGGACGGGGCTGCGCCGGGTGGCCAGCACGCAGCCGAGGAGCACCAGCGGCAGCCCGAGCGCCAGGCCCAGGGTGAACGGCTCGTCGAGCACCAGGACGCCCAGCAGCACGGCGACCGCCGGGTTGACGAAGGTGATCACCAGCGCCCGTTGCGGGCCGGCCTCCCGGATCAGCGCGAAGAACAGCGCGAGGGCCAGCGCGGTGCAGACCGTGCCCAGCGCGAGGAGTGCGAGCCAGGCCCGTGTCGGTGCCTCGACGGCGTCGCCGAGCCGGGGCACCGCGAATGGGGCGTAGACCAGCGCGGTGAACAGCAGCGCGAAGGACGCCGCCGTCACGCCCGGCACGTCGGGCAGTTTGTGGCTGATCACGATCGGGGCGACGGCGTAGCCGACCACCACCAGCGCGACCGCCCCGATCGCGCTGAGCTGGGCCCCGCCGACGTCCAGCCCCAGCAGGGCGGCGATGCCCACCACCCCGATCAGCATCCCGACCACCCGCAGCGGGGAGAGCCGGTC
Source organism: Modestobacter sp. KNN46-3 (assembly GCF_011039295.1). Classification (NCBI taxonomy): domain Bacteria; kingdom Bacillati; phylum Actinomycetota; class Actinomycetes; order Geodermatophilales; family Geodermatophilaceae; genus Modestobacter; species Modestobacter sp. KNN46-3. Next base: position 22,893 of record NZ_JAAKGN010000046.1, read on the forward strand.
CTCGTCCCCGGCGATCAGGGCCGCCACCGCGGCCACGAACGGCACCGCCGCGACGAGCAGCCCGGTCAGCGAACTGGACAGCGACTGCTCGGCGTACGGCAGCAGCAGCCAGGGGCCGGTCATCTCCAGCACGGTGAACAGCAGCAGGGCCCGCCAGTGCCGGCGCAGTGCGGTGCCCAGATGTCCTCTGGCGAGGGTCCATGGCACGAGCAGCGCCGCACCGATCGCGCAGCGCAGGAAGACCACCACGACCGGGGAGAAGTCCTCCACCGCCACCTTGATCAGCAGGTACGGCAGACCCCAGATCAGCGACATCGCCACGAACAGCGCCCAGCCCCGCCGACTCATCCTCGTCCCCCAGCCGCCGCCGTCACCGGGTCATCATGGCTCCCGGCTACGACGGTCCCGACGGCGGCGGACCCACGGCCGCAGGCCGCGCCCGGTCAGGCCGCGACCGCCGCCCCGGCGGCCCGGTCGACCATCCGCCGGCTGGCCGCCGTGCCGCCGAGCACCAGCGCGCAGCCGGCCACCACGGAGCCGAGGAACAGCACCACCCCGATCGGCTCGTCGGCCAGCACGTCGATGAACGGGGTGATCAGCGCCAGCGCCGTGACGCTCGCGCCGCCCACGCAGACCGCCAGCGGGATCCAGGTCTCCCGCATCCGGGCCGCGTGCAGGGTGGCCACCTCGGTGCCGGCCAGGTGCAGGGCGCGGTACTCCCCGGCGTGGTCGAGCACCCGGCCGGCCTGGGTGACCCCGGTGGAGACCGCGGCCAGCAGCGACGCGATCACCAGCGTGATCGCCGTCCCGGTCGCGATGTCCACCCCGAGGTGGTCCTCCTCCGCGCCGGTCGCCGCCAGGCCCGGGCTGACGCTCAGCACGCCGGCGACGAAGGCGACCAGCGCCACCCCGCCCACGCTGCGCCAGGCCGCCTTCGGGTCGTCGACGATCCGCCGGCCGGCCAGCAGGGTCGGCACGCTGCGCGCCCGCCGGGCGACCACCCGGCCCAGCACCGAGATCAGCCACGGGCCGACCAGGTTGAACACCCACATCGCGCCCGCCAGCGTCCCGACGAGGATCGCCAGCACCACGATCGCGTCGAGCCGGAGCAGCCCGTTGGCGGCGAGCAGGAACACCCCGACCAGCACGAACAGCGGGAGCAGCCGGGTCCAGGACAGCGGCTTCACCCCGGTGCGCGCGGCCACGCCCAGGGGTGTGACCGCCACCCGGCGCAGCGCCGCCAGCGCCGAGACCAGGGCCACCAGCGGAACCGCCGGCAGGGCGAGCGCACCCCAGGAGCCGACCCACAGCTCCCCCACCGCGAAGGCCCGGCCCTGGAAGTGCAGCAGCGCCACCAGCGGCAGGGTCCCCCCGTAGAGCACCGCACCGGCCAGCGCGCCGGCGACCGCCTGGGCCAGCGCGTCCGCGACCGCCATCCCCGCGACCTGCCCGGTGGTCGCCCCGGCCAGCCGCAGCGCCGCCATCCGGGCGTTGCGCCGCGCGACGGCCAGCCGGGCCGCCGCACCGCCGAGCGTGACCAGCGGCACCAGGATGAGGGCAGCCGCGACGACGGCGAGGACGACGTAGACCTCGGCCATGCCCGAGGGCTCCGGCTCCGCACGCTCGACGGCGGCGCGGTCGACGAAGGCGCGCAGCCCGCCCAGGGTGGCCAGCAGCGCCCAGGTCACCGCCGTGAAGGCGAGCACGGCCAGGCCGGTGGTCAGCCGGTCGGGCCCCTGCCTGCGGGCCAGCGCCCACCACAACCGCAGGGCGGCCCTCATCGGACGCCACCGCCCGGCGCCGCGGCCGGCGTCCGTCGGTCGTCGACCAGCAGGCCGTCGCCCATGGTGACCACCCGCCCGCACCAGGCGGCGACCCCCTCGTCGTGGGTGACGACGACGAGCGCCGCCCCGGCCGCCGAGGTGGAGCGGACCAACAGGCTCATCACCTCCTGCCCGGTGGCGGCGTCGAGGGCACCGGTCGGCTCGTCGGCGAAGACGACGCCCGGCGCGGTGACCAGGGCGCGGGCGATCGCCACGCGCTGCCCCTGCCCGCCGGAGAGCTCACCGGGCCGGCGCTGCTCCAGCCCGGCCAGCCCCAGGTGGTCCAGCCAGCGGGCCGCCCGCTCGGTCGCCGTCCGGCGGTCGACCCCGGCCAGCATCAGCGGCAGCGCCGCGTTCTCGACCGCGGGCAGCTCGGGCAGCAGCTGACCGGACTGGAAGACGAACCCGAAGTCCGACCGGCGCAGCACCGTGCGCCGCGCGTCGGACAGCCGGGCGAGGTCCTGCCCCTGCCAGGTGACCGACCCGGAGGTCGGCCGGACGATCCCGGCCAGGCAGTGCAGCAGGGTGGTCTTGCCGGAGCCGGAGGGCCCCATCACGGCCAGCGACTCGGCGCCGACGTCGAGGTCGACCCCGGCCAGGGCGTGGGCGGCGGCCGGGCCGTCGCCGTAGGTCATCCGGAGGTCCCGGGTGCAGAGGGTCGCGGTCATGGACCGATCGTCGGCCGCCACCCCGGCGCACCGCGTCGCCCTGGGGACGGAAGCCCGGAGAGCCGGCTCAGCCCTGGGTCGTACGACCGGCTGGGGGTTTCCCCCGGTCGGCGGCCGGGCAGCGACCGGGCACCACCCGCAGCCGGACGACGGAGGTCCCGTGACCGCAGCCGATCCCGGGCGGCCCGACCGTCGGCGGCTGCTCGTCTCCGGCCTGCTGTTCGGTCTCGGCGCCGCCGGGGCGATCGACGAGATCGTCTTCCACCAGCTGCTGCACTGGCACCACTTCTACGACCGGGCCAGCGGAGCCGCCGGGCTCGTCTCCGACGGGCTGCTGCACGCCGCCACCTGGTCGGCGACCGTGGCCGGCCTGGCGCTGCTCGCCGACGTGCGCCGGCGGCGGTCGTTCGCCGCGGACACCTGGTGGGGCGCGGTGCTGGTGGGCGCCGGGGCGTTCCAGGTCTGGGACGGCGTCGTCCACCACAAGCTGCTGCGGCTGCACCAGGTGCGCTACGGCGTCGACCTCACCGGCTACGACCTGGCCTGGATCGGCGCCGGTGCCCTGGTGCTGGTGGCCGGTGTGCTGCTGCTCCGGCGGGCCCGCACCCGCAGCGCCCCGGGAGCCCCGGCACCGTGACGCAGGCCGTGTGGGCCCTCGTGCTGGTGCCGGCTGCGCTCTACCTGGCCGGGGTCGGCCGCTCGCGCTCGCCGTGGCCGGTGGGCCGGACGGCGGCCTGGCTGGCCGGGCTGGGCTGCCTGGCCGTCGCGCTCACCGGGCCGCTCGCCGCGACCCACGGCGACCTGCGTGCGCACATGGCCGCCCACCTGCTGCTGGGGATGGTCGCCCCGGTGCTGCTCGTGCTCGCCCGCCCCTCGACCCTGCTGCTGCGCGCCCTGCCGACGCCCGCCGCCCGACGGGTCAGCCGAGGGTTCCGCACCGCACCGGTCCGGGTGCTCACCGACCCGTTCGTCGCCACCGGGCTGAACGCCGCCGGGCTCTGGCTGCTCTACGGCACCGGCCTGCTGACGGCGATGCTGCACTCGCCGGGGCTGCACCTGCTGGTCTCGGTGCACGTGCTGCTCACCGGCTGGCTGGCCACGGCCGCCGTCCTGGCCCTGGACCCGATCGGGCACCGCCGCGGCGTGGTCGCCCGCGCGGTGGCGCTGGCGGCGGGAGCAGCCGCCCACGACGTGCTGGCCAAGGCGCTGTACGCAGCCCCGCCGGCCGGGGTCACCGGAGCCGAGGCCGGCGCCCAGCTGATGTACCACGGCGGCACGGTCGTGCACGTGCTGGTGGCCGCCCTGCTGTGGCGGCAGTGGTACCGGTCGCGCGCGACGGTCCGGGACGCCGAACGCGCGGCCCTGCCCACACCGGCCTGAGCGCGCCGTCCCTCCCCTCCCCTTTGCACGCGTCCTGTCCGCTCTGCACGTGCTGCGCCACGTGCAGAGCGGACGAAGAGCGTGCAGAGCGCGACCGGAGCCGCGGCGGGTCAGGCGGGGTGGGCCCGCGCGTAGGCGGCGAACCGGCGCAGCGACAGCCGGACCCCGGCGGCCATCACCGGGCGAACCAGCGGCCAGCCGGCCCGGCCCAGCGCGCCCAGCGGGAGGTCCAGCCCCTCGGTCCAGACGAACGTCGACCCGCCGTCGTCCCGGGGCCGCACCTCGAAGGTGCCGGTGCCGCGCACCACCCGCCCGGTGTGCCGCACGTCGACCCGGCGGGGCGGCTCCCAGCCGGTGATCAGCATGGTGTCCAGCACCCCCAGCCGGCGGCCCCCGAGCGGACCGGGCAGCCGGACGCCGGTGGTGGCCGCGAGCTCCCCGCCCACGCCCTGCCCGTCGTGGGCACCGGCCCGCACGTCGGTGAGCAGCATCCACTCACCCTGCCGGTCCCAGTCGACCAGCGCCGCCCACACCTGCTCCGGTGGTGCGTCCACCTCCACCTGCTCCACCAGTTCAGGCATCGGCCCGCCTCTCCTCGTCACTCCCGGGGCCGTCCTCCAGGACGGGGAGGCCTCCGGGGTCGGTGTCTCGCTGGTCGACCGGACGCTGGACGCCCGGCAGCTGTGCGCGCAGGGCCGCGATCTCCGCGTCCCGGTCGTCCAGCACCGAGGCCAGCTGGTCCAGCAGCCAGTCGACCTCGGTCATCCGGTACCCCCGCACGGCCACCGAGATGCGCAGCGCCCGGACGTCGTCGGCGACCACCGCCCGCCCCTCGGGCAGCTGCACCGGGGAGCGCTCGGGCTCGGCCGGGGGCTGCGTCTCGCCCCGGCCGAGCAGCAGCGAGGCGCCGAGGAACAGCAGCCCGCCGACCAGCAACAGGCTGACGACGAAGACGAGTCCGGCCATGCTCAGTCGTCGACCGGGGCCGAGCCGGGGACGGGAGCAGAGCCGGGGACCGCCTCCTCGGCGGGCGGCTCCGACTCGTGCTCGGCGCGGGTGGCGTCCGCGGCCTGGATGATCGCGACCGCCTCGGCGACGTCGTCGGTGACGTGCAGCAGGTCGAGGTCCCCCGGGCTCACCGTGCCCTGCACCACCATCGTCTGCCGGATCCAGTCGACCAGCCCGGACCAGTACTCGCTGCCGAACAGGATCACCGGGAACCGGGTCACCTTGCGGGTCTGCACCAGGGTGAGCGCCTCGAAGAGCTCGTCGAGCGTGCCGAAACCGCCGGGCAGGATGACGAACGCCTGGGCGTACTTGACGAACATCGTCTTGCGCACGAAGAAGTAGCGGAACAGCACGCCGACGTCGACCCACTCGTTGAGCTCCTGCTCGAACGGCAGCTCGATGCCCAGCCCGACCGACGTGCCCCCCGCGTCGCAGGCGCCCTTGTTCGCCGCCTCCATCGCGCCCGGGCCGCCGCCGGTGATGACCGCGTAGCCGGCGTCGGCCAGCGCTGCGCCCAGCTGCACCCCGGTGGCGTAGTACTCGGAGTCCCGTGGGGTGCGGGCGCTGCCGAAGACGCTCACCGCGCGCGGCAGGTCGGCCAGCAGGCCGAAGCCCTCGACGAACTCGGCCTGGATCCGAAGCACGCGCCACGGGTCGGTGTGCACCCAGTCGCTGCTGCCGCGCCGGTCCAGCAGGCGCTGGTCGGTCGTCGTCCCCGCCATCTGCGGGTCGGGCTCGCCGCCGCGCAGGGTGATCGGCCCGCGGTGCCGGATCGGCCGCCGCCGGGCACCGTCGTCGGTCTGGCTCATGCGTCACTCCCGCTCAGATAGGCGATCAAGGCGTCCTCGGCCGGCTGCAGCCGGTCGACCCGGACGTGCTCCTCGACGGTGTGGGCCAGGTTCGGGTCACCCGGGCCGTAGTTCACCGCCGGGATGCCGAACGCGGCGAAGCGGGCCACGTCGGTCCAGCCCAGCTTCGCCCGGGCCGGCTGCCCGACCGCGGCGACGAAGGCCGCGGCGGCCGGCTCCGACAGGCCGGGCAGCGCGCCGCCGGAGGTGTCGGTGAGCTCCAGGGTGACCCCGGCGGCCAGCGCGTCGGCGAACACCTCGCGCACGTACGCCAGGGCCTGGTCCTCGTCCCGGTCCGGGGCGAACCGGAAGTTCACGGTCACCCGGCAGACGTCGGGGACGACGTTGCCGGCGACCCCGCCCTCGATCCGCACGGCGTTGAGCCCCTCGCGGTAGCGGAGACCGTCGATCTCGACCTCCCGCGCCTGGTGGGCAGCCAGGGTGGCGAGGATGCCGGCGGCGCCGTGCACGGCGTTGACGCCGAGCCAGGAGCGGGCGCTGTGCGCACGGGTCCCGGGCACGGTGAGGACGACGCGCAGCGTGCCCTGGCAGCCGCCCTCGACCACCCCGTCGGTGGGCTCCAGCAGCACCGCCAGGTCGCCGTACAGCCAGCCGCGGCGCTCCCGGGCCACCCGGCCCAGGCCGTTGCGGACCGCCTCGACCTCCTCGTTGTCGTAGAAGACGAACGTGAGGTCGCGGGCCGGCTGCGCCCCGGGGACGCCGAACATCCCGGCCAGCCGCAGCATCACCGCGTCGCCGGCCTTCATGTCGCTGGTACCGCAGCCGTAGAGCCGTTCCTCGCCGTCGACGACCTCGAGCCGGCTGGGCAGGTTGTCGGCGATCGGCACGGTGTCCAGGTGCCCGGCGAGCACGATCCGGGTGGGCCGGTCCAGGTTCGTGCGGGCCAGCACCGTGTCCCCGACCCGCTCGACCTCCAGGCCGCCCAGCCCGCGCAGCGCCGCCTCGACGGCGTCGGCCAGTGGCCCCTCGGTGCCCGAGACCGAGGGCGCGTCGACCAGGGCCCGGGTCAGGGTGAGGACGTCGGCGCTCAGGTCGAGCGGGGGCAGCGGCTGGTCGGCGGGGCTCACGACCGCCGAGGGTAGTGAGGGAGGACCTGGCTGCCCCCCGCCCCTCGCCGACACCAGGCCGTGCCCCTGCAGCCAGGCCGCGCTGCGACACCCTGGGTAGCCTGACTGCCCGTGACGACCGCTGCAGAGACCATCGGCGCGAACGGCGTCGGCATCGCCACCCTCACCTCCGACGGGACGGTGCTTGACACCTGGTTCCCCTCCCCGACGCTCAGCAGCGCCGACCAGGGCGAGAGCGACACCCAGCCGATCGGGGTGCTGGAGCTGGAGGGGCTGCTCGGGCCCGACTTCTCCGGGCTGGTCCGCACCGACGAGGCCCGCGGCGTGCAGTCGGTCGCCGTCTCCACCACCATCGCCGACCTCTCCGCCCCGCCGGTCGACGCCCACGACGTCTACCTGCGCCTGCACCTGCTCTCCGCCCGGCTGGTGCGGCCGCACGGGGTCAACATGGACGGCGTCTTCGGGCTGCTGGCCAACGTGGCCTGGACCAGCGCGGGCCCGGTGCTCGCCACCGAGCTGGACGCGGCGCGCGCCCGGCTGCGCTCGGACGCCGGGCACCTGACCGTCTTCGGGGTCGACAAGTTCCCGCGGATGGTCGACTACGTCGTCCCCTCGGGTGTGCGGATCGCCGACGCAGACCGGGTGCGGCTGGGTGCGCACCTCGCCGAGGGCACCACGGTCATGCACGAGGGCTTCGTCAACTTCAACGCCGGCACGCTGGGCCCCTCGATGGTGGAGGGCCGGATCAGCGCGGGGGTCGTCGTCGGTGCCGACTCCGACGTCGGCGGCGGCGCCTCGATCATGGGCACGCTCTCCGGTGGCGGCAAGCAGGTCATCTCGATCGGCAAGGGCTGCCTGCTGGGCGCCAACGCCGGCATCGGCATCTCCCTCGGCGACGGCTGCGTGGTCGAGGCCGGCTGCTACGTCACCGCCGGGTCGAAGGTGGCGCTCCCCGACGGGACGTCGATCAAGGCCGGCGAGCTCTCCGGTCGCGACGGCCTGCTGTTCCGCCGCAACTCCCTCAGCGGCGCGCTCGAGGCCCTGCCCCGCGACGGCGACTGGGGCGCCCTCAACGCCGCACTGCACGCCAACTGAGGCCGGGGGCCGCCGCGCGGGCCCTCGCCTTCCAGGTACCTGACAGTTCGGCGACCTACGATCGGCGCGATGGTGAGCACCCCGGTCGCGGGCCGACGGCCCCCGCCGCGGGCCGCCCGCCCCGCGGCACGTCCGGCGCGCCGTCC
>NZ_JAAKGN010000047.1:0-30046 GCF_011039295.1 Modestobacter sp. KNN46-3
GGACTGCAAGCCGCAGGAGCAGGACGTCGAACCCCATCGCCACGACGAACGGGGGCACCACAAGCGGGCTGAGCAGCACTGCGCCGACCAGCACGGAGGCGGGCAGATGGCGGGACGCCAGCGCCCGTCCGGCGAGGGCGCCGAGCGGGGTCGCGAGCATCGCCACCAGCCCACCGAGGGCCAGCGAGCCGACGACACCGGAACCGGCGCCCTGCTCCGCCGCCTCGGCCACGCCGGACAGGCCCCACTCCTGCGGCAGGACCGCCGGAGCCGACCAGCGGTCGGCGAGCCCCCACAGTGCGAGGGGGACCAGGGGCAAGACGAACCAGGCCGCCAGCAGGAGCAGGGCCAGCCCCGGGAGCAGGCGCCGGGCGCCGAGCGTCACCGCCAGCCCTCCATGCGGCGCAGTGCCGCTGCGGCGACGGCCACGGCGGCGAGTGCCAGCGCCGCGGTCGCCACCGCGACGGTCGCGGCCTCCGGGCGGGCGGTCAGCTCGAGGGAGGTGAAGAGCCGGAAGGCCAGCACCGGCAGCGGCTCGGGAGACGGGCGGCCCAGCAGCCAGGCGACCTCGTAGGACCCCAGGACGTAGACGAAGCTGATGCCCGCCGAGGCGACGAGTGCTGGTGCGGCCAGCGGCAGCGTGACGTAGCGGAGCCGGGCCCACGGCCGGGCTCCCAGCACGATGGCGGTGTCGCGGTAGGAGGCGACCCGGCTGGCCAGCGCGCTGGACACCACGAGGGCGATGAACGCCGACTCCTTCCAGGCGTACTCGGCGACGACGGCGATCCACCACCGCCCGCCCACCAGCGGTGGCCAGCCGGTCTCGACGCCCAGCAAGCGGGGGAGGAAGCCGGCGTCGGCGAGGAGCAGCCCGACCGCCGCTGCTCCTACCACGTGCGGGACCGGGATGGTGGCCGAGCTGAGCAGGGCGAGCAGTCGGCCGGAGCGCCGGCGGCCGGTGATGGCCAGCGCCGTGGCCAGCCCCACGAGGGCCGCCAGGACGGTGGCGGCCGTGGCGATCGCCACGGACAGGCCGGCGGCCGTCCACAGGTGATCGGTCGGTGCTCGCCAGGGGTCCAGCGTCAGGCGGGGCTGCCCGACCAGCGGGGTGAGGCCGAGGCTGCTCAGCAGCGCCGAGGTCAGGGCCGCCAGGACGACGGCGCCGGTGGGGACGACCGCGGGCAGGATGAGCAAGAGCGCCCGCCGGCGCGGCGAGCGCCGGGACCGGCCGGTGTGGAGCGGCCCCGCGGTGTGCGTGCGGCGCCCTGGGGCAGCGAGCGGCAGGCCGGTCACGGGTTGGCGGCGAGGACCGTCTGCCGCCATCCCTCCTCCAGCCGGGGCACCCACTCCGCGGACAGCTCGGGGTCGGCGCCGCGGGACAGCTCCTCGTAAGGGGGCACCACGGCGGCGGGCAGCTGCTCGAACGCGGCACGATCTCCAGCATCCAGGCGGGACAGGTCCAGGACGGTGAACTGGCCCCACACCTCGGGCCGGGCCTTGGCCAGCTGCTGGTCGGCGGAGAGCGCCAGGTCGGCGACGACCATCGCCCCCTCCTGGTCGCCGGAGGTCGAGGGGATCGCGAGGAAGCTGGCGTTGCCCAGCGTGCCCTCGTCCAGGGTGAGGACCCGGGTGGTGGGCGGGTAGGTCCCGTCGGCGACGAGGTCGGGAAGCGTGGCGGGCCCGTAGGTCATCGTCATGTCGACCTCGCCGTCGGCGAACAGCTGGTTCAGCTGCTCCCCGGTCTGCGGATAGGTGTCCCCACCCCGCCAGAGGAACGGGGCGAGGTCGGCCAGGGTGTCGAAGAGCCGCGGGGTCAGCTCGTCGTAGGCGTCCTGCGAGTAGGTCAGCGGCACGTCCTCCGGTCCGCCGGAGACGCCGTAGAGGACCTGGCGGAGGAACGCCGACCCGGTGAAGTCCGGGGGCGCCGGGTACGTGAACCGGCCCGGGTTGGCCCGCGCCCAGTCCAGGACCCCCTGCAGCGTCGTGGGTGGGTCCGGGACGGCCGCGGAGTCGTAGACGAGGGTGAACTGGGCCTTGTGCCAGGGGGCCTCGCATCCGTCGACGGGGGTCCCGAAGTCGGTGGTTAGCAACGGATCATCGGGATCGGTCCCCGCCATGTTGGGCAGCATCCCGGTCCAGCCGCACAGCCAGGCGCCGGCTTGTCGCCCGGTGGCGAAGTTCTCCCCGTTGATCCACACCAGGTCAACGTCGCCGTCGGTGACACCCGCCTGCCGCTCGCTGAGGATGCGGTTGACCGCGTCGGCGGTGTCGGCGACCGGGACCCGCCGCAGCGTCACCCCCTGCTCGGCCGCCGCCGGAGCGAGGATGTCGTCGACGTAGGCGTTGCCCTGTTCATCGCCGCCGTACATCCACAGGTCCACGGTCTGGCCTTCGGCTTCCGCCCGGATGTCGGCGAACGAGCGGTCCTCTGCCTGGGGTGCGGCACTGTCGGGCGCCGCGCACGCCGCCATCATCAGCGCCAGAGTGGCCAGGCCGACGGCCGTGCGACCGGCGTGACGCGGTCGGCTGTTCAGTCGGGTCATGGACTGGCCTCCTGGGTCGGTGCTTGTTGGCCGTCGCAGCGGCGACCGGGCGTGTCGGGAACACGCTCGGGTGTTCTCCGGCTTCCCGCCACCGGGCGCGGCGCCCGCGCCGATGATCGACTGTGCCCTGGCAGCGGCGAACGGCCGGTCGTGAACGGACGGGAGGACGCCAGTGCTGGACGGGCCGGCTCGGCGCATGCTCGAATCTCCGCTGGGCCGGCTGGCTGCGGGAGTCGACCGCCCGTGGCTGACCCCGGACCGGATCACCGCCGCCGGGCTCGTGCTGGGACTGGGCTCGGCCGGGGCTGCAGCGTCCCAGGCGTGGGCGGCGGCGCTGGTGCTCTGGCTGCTCTCCCGGCTCGCGGACGGCCTCGACGGACCGCTCGCTCGTCGCCGCCAGGCCCGGACAGGGGAACCGGACGCCGGTGCCGGTGCCGGTGGCTTCTTCGACATCACCGCCGACTTCACCGTCTACGGCAGCACCGTGGTCGGGGTCGCGGTCGGCACCGCGGGGGTCGGTGACGGACCGTGGTTGCCGTTCCTGCTGGTGCTGCTGGCCTACTACCTGAACGGTGCCGCGTTCCTGGCCTTCTCCTCCATCGCCGAGCGGTCCGGTCGCCGGCTCGACGACGGCCGGTCGCTGTCGTTCATCGGCGGGCTCGCCGAGGGGACCGAGACGATCCTGGTGCATGCGCTGTGGCTCCTGCTGCCGGAGCAGGCGTGGCGGATCGCCCTCGTCTGGGCCGTGATCGTGCTTCTCAGCGCGGTCCAGCGGATGTGGGCGGGCTACCGGTCGCTGGGGTGACCCGGTGCCTGCCGCTGCTCAGGCGGGGGCGCGCAGGTCGCACCACGCCCGGCGGGCCCGTACCGCGGCAGCGGTGAGCCGGGACGCCACGGGGCCGGCCAGCCGGGCGCGGACGGTGGCGACTGCGCCGTTCCAGGTGGCGTCGGCGAACGTCGGGTACGCGTGGGTCGTCCCGGCTACCGCGGAGGCCCGCATGCCGTGCCGGACCGCCAGGGTCAGCTCCGCCAACGTCTCCCCGGCCCGCGGGCCGACAACCGTGGCACCGACCAGACGGCCCCGGCCGTCCAGGACCAGGTCGGTGAAGCCGGACGTCTGCCCTTCCGCCACCGCCCTGTCCACGTCGGCGAGGCTCTCCCGGTGCACCGTGCAGCCGGCGGGCGGACCGCCCGAGTCGACGCCGACAGCGGCGACCTCCGGGGAGGTGAACGTCACGCGGGGCACGACCGGGTCGACGCGACGGCGCAGGCCTAGCACGGCGTTGCCGGCCGCCAGGCTGCCGTGCACCCCCGCGGTATGGGTGAACTGTGGGTGGCCGGTGAGGTCGCCGGCCGCCCAGATCCGCGGGTTGGAGGTGCGCAGGTGCGCGTCGACCACGATGGTGCCGTCGTCGGCGAGGTCGACGCCGGCCGCGGAGCAGCCCAGGTGGGCGGTGCTGGGCTTCCGGCCCACGGCCACCAGCAGTTGATCGAAGGCCACGGCATCGCCGTCGGCGAGCAGCAGTTGGCCGCCCCGGCCGGAGTGCACGACCTTCGTCACCGGCTGGCCGAGGAGGAGTCGGACCCCGTCGGCGGCCAGGGCGAGGGCGACGATCTCGGCGGCGTCCGGAGCCTCCTTGCTCAGGATCCGGTCGGCGCCCTCGACCAGGGTGACCTCGGCGCCGAGGCGGGCGAAGGCCTGGGCGAGTTCACAGCCGATCGGTCCGCCGCCCAGCACGGCCAGCCGGGTGGGCAGCTCCTGGAGGTCCCAGACGGTGTCGCTGGTCAGCACGTCCGCAGGATCCAACCCCGCGATCGGAGGGACGGCGGGGGTGGCGCCGGAGGCCAGGAGGGCCTGCCGGAACCGCACCGTCCGGCCCTCGACGTCCGCGGTGTCCGGTCCGGTGAGGCGAGCAGTGCCGGTCAGCACGTGCACGCCAGCGGCCTCCAGCGAGGCGGGGGAGTCACTCGGGGCGATGGCGTCGATGGCGGCGCGCACGTGGGCCATCACCCGGCTGAAGTCGACCCGCACGGCGTCGACGTCCACCCCGAAACGGTCCGCGGCCCGGGCGTCGGCCGCCGCAGCCGCGGACGCCAGCAGTGACTTGGAAGGCACGCAGCCGGTCCACAGGCAGTCGCCGCCGGTGCGGTGTCGCTCGACCAACAGGACCCGGGCGCCCAGGCCCGCGGCTGTCTTCGCGCCGACGAGGCCGGCTGTGCCACCGCCGATGACCAGCAGGTCCCAGTGGGTGTCATCGAAGGCTGACGTGGTCATCGGTGGTCCTCCTCGAGCAGTTGGTCGACGGTGCGGTGCAGGCGTGCCACCGCGGCCGGGTCGGGGCCGACGAGCTGGGACAGACGCAGCATCGCCCAGCGCATCGACCGGAAGTCCTCGGCCGCGGAGGCACAGCGGTCGCACTCGGTCAGGTGGGCTTCCAGGCGGCGGATCTCGCCGGGGTCCAGCGGGGCCGAGGGGTCGGCGTCGAGGTAGCGCTGGAGGCGCTTGGCGGTGAAGTGGCAGGACAGCATCCTGCGCAGGCCGGTGATCACCGCAGGCTCCCTTCGGGCCGGGCATGGGCGCGCAGATGGGCGCGCACCCGCTGGCGCGCCCGGCTCAGGCGGGACATCACCGTGCCGAGCGGAACGTCGAGCAGCCCGGCCACCTCGGCATAGGTCAGGCCGTTGACGTCCACGAGCACGAGCACCGTCCGGAACTTCGGGTCCAGGCTGTCGACGGCCCGCTCGAGGTCGTCGGGCAGGATCTGCAGCACGATCTGCTCCTCGGGGCTGGGCTCGGTCAGCGCGCCGAACGCCGGCCGTGCTCCCGGCAGGATGGCGGTGTCCTCGACGGGATCCGGTCGACGCCTGCGGTGCATGTTCACGTTCGTGTGCCGCAAGATCGTCAGCAGCCACGCGCGCGGGTGGGCGCCGTCGAAGCGGTCCAGCGCACGCCAGGCCCGGATCAGCGTTTCCTGGGTGAGGTCCTCCGCCTCGGCCCAGGACCCGGTCAGGGTGCCGGCCACCCGGAGCAGCACCTCGAGCTCCGGCTCGACATGCACCCGGAACAGCTCAGCCCGTTCCGCGGCGGGACCGGCCGGCGGAGGGGACATGCTGCAGGAACCCGGCGGCGACGACGCGGTGTTCCCGGAGGCCCAGGATGGCGGCCATGAGCTCGATCCGCTTCCCGCCTCCTCGCCTCCCGAGGCAGTGGCCCTAGCGCGGCGGCTGGGCGCGCTGAGCGACGCCGACATCGACGCCCGCCCCGGGCGGCTGCTGGAGGGCGAGCTCGACGACGTCCGCTCCGCCGCGCCGCGGCGAACACATCCAGATCCGGGTCGGCATGGTCCCTTCCGACGTCCGCCGCTGACGGTCCGGGGCAGTGATCTCTGCGGATGCCAGGATCCGGGTGTGGACCTCGGACGATGGACGGCGCTGCTGCGCGCCGACGCAGCGCACCTGCCGCCACGGGAGACGCAGATCCGGGACGCCGCCTGGATCGCCCGCTGCGTCGGCCGCGGTGCGACGGCGCCCCTGGGCCCCGAGGACGTCATCGCGCTCGCCGGCCGGATCTCGCCGCTGCACTTCCGGCGCGGTGAACGAATCCTCGGTGACGCCGGTGCAGGGCAGCCGGGCGTCTGCATCGTCCGCGACGGACACGTGGAGCTCAGCGTCGGGACGTCCCGCGGCAGGGTGGTCGTCGGTGTCCTGCGCCCGGGAGACGTCGATGGGGACCTGCCGCTGCTGCTCGGGATCCCGGTGCCGTACACGGCTCATGCGCTGGACGAGACCGTCTGCCTGGTCCTGTCGCCCGCCGACTTCGAGTCGCTGTTGAGCCAGCATCCGGCGGTGTCCCGGCGATGGCTGTCCAGCGTGGCGCAGCGGCTTGCCACCAGCCACGGCCGGCTGATCTCCCTGCTCGGCCGCCCGCTGGTCGCGCAGCTTGGCCGGACTCCTCGTCGACGAGGCGGAGGACGGGAACGTCCAACTCCCGCAGCGCACCTTGGCGGCGATGCTGGGGGTAGCCCGTCCCTCCTTGAACAAGGTGCTCAAGGACCTGGAGCGGCGAGGCCTGGTCGAGCTCGGCTACGGATCGATCCGGCTCCTGGACGAGGCGGGTCTGCGCAGCATGCGTGATTCCTGAACCCCCGCCGAGGACGTCGGGGGTCGCCGGCCGGCATGACGCTTCGCGAACACATCAGGAACACCGTCAGCCGAGTGACATTTCGATCGTCTCACCTGCCGGAACGGGGCAGGGTCAGCGGGTGGGGAAGCCGTCGGGGGGTCGGCTTCGACGCGAAGGCCCTGCCCGCGCTTCTGCGCCTCGGTGGCGGATGTCGAGCGCGTAAGCAAGGCGCCGAAGGAGAGGAGCGAGACGTGCAGTTGATGAGTTCGGTCGTCGCGTGGGCGGCGACGCGTTCGCCGAAGCCTCCCGCCGGGAAAGGCCGTGCAGTTCCTGACCGGAGGTGGTGGCTGTGAGCGGTTCGACTCGGGAGGTTTCCGGCGGCGGCGACACCTCTGACCGGCGGATCGTTCCCATGCTGGCGTGGGGCATCATCGCGGGTCTCCTCGCCGGAGTCGTCTTCATCGCGCTGACCATGTGGCTCACCGCCAGCATGGGCAATCCGGCCCTCACCCCGTTGAGAGTGATCGCGACCATCGTGGAGGGACCACCTCCGCCGGAGGCCACGATCTGGGTGGGTGTGGTGGTCCACTTCGTGCTCTCCGCCTTGTTCGGACTGGTCTTCGCCGCCGCCGTCGCCATGCTCCGCGACCGATCGGCAGGACGGTCCTGGGCCGCCGCGGTGCTGTGGGGAGGGCTGATCTATGGAGGGCTGCTCTACCTGGTCAACTTCCAGCTGTTGGCGCGGTTGGTGCCGCAGTTCGCTGCCTTCCTGGGGGTCAACCAGCCGTTCGAGGTCACCGTGCACCTGCTGTTCGGTGCGCTCCTGGCGGCCTTCCTCGTCGTCGGGCCGGAAGCCCGCCGCCGGTCACCGGACGGCTCCAGGCCTGGGGCCTGAATCCATGACGAAGATGTCGATGACGCATCGAGAACAGGAGAGGGCAAGACATGACTGAGTACGCGTACCCCCATTTCCGTGCGGGGCTGCTGGTGGAGGACCGCGGCTTCCTCGGCGGTATCGAGCCCGGTGGCCGGTTCCCGGACTTCGACCTGCCGACGATCGACGGCGGGCGCGTGGCCAGTCGGGAGCTGATCGGCGGCAAGCCGCTGCTGGTCTACTTCGGCTCGGTCACTTAGCCGATGACGGCGAGCGCCGGTCCGGCGCTCCAGCGGCTCTATGACGACTTCGGGGACCGCGTTCGGTTTCTGGCCCTCTACGTGCGCGAGGCTCACCCCGGCGACCGCTACGTACAGCCCCGGGACATGCAGACCAAGACCGACCAGGCGCGGGCCTACGCCGAGCGCGACGGCATCCGTTGGCCGGTGGCCGTGGACGACATCGGCGGAACGCTTCACCGGCAGCTCGACGACAAGCCCGACGCCGCATACATCGTCGGCACCGACGGCAGAGTGCTGTTCCGGAGCTTGTGGGCCAACGAGCACGAACGTCTGCGCGCCGCCCTCGAATCGGTCGCCGCCGGAGAGCAGCGGCCGGTTGGGCAGTCCGAGGCCAAGGGGCGTGCACTGCTGCGCGGGACGGGCACGATGTGGCAGACGTTGAGCGCGGCCGGCCCCGTCGCCCTGCGTGACGTCGCTCGGCAGGCTCCGCCGATGTGGCTGTCGGCCCGGGTGGCCGACCTGGCACGCCCACTTCCTCCACTGGCGCGCGGCGCAGTCGGCACCGCACTGCCCATGGTGGGCATGATGGGCATGATGGGCGCCGCCCTCTTCTGGCGCCGTCGTCGTCGGTAGCTGGAGCGCGCCGGCGAGTGGCACGGCCGGTCGTGCAACCGGCCGTGCCACTCGCAGGTGGACCGGGAGACGCTGCGCTCGCACGCGAGCAGCCGCAGCCACAGCTCGCTGAGGGTCGGGAACGCGCTACAGGTACCGGCAGACAGTGGCGGGATCGCACGTGTCGGGTTCGATCGTGCGCGCCTGAGCCCGCAGGTGCGCGACGGTGCCACGCAGGGCAGCGAGCTCGGTGAGCTGCCGGTCGAGGGCCTCCAGGCGTTCGTCGAGAAGGCCCTGGACGTGCCGGCAGGGGGCGTCTCCTGAATCACGGATGTCGAGGATCGTTCGGATCTGGGCGAGGCTGAACCCGGCGGCCTGGCTGCGCCGGATGAAGTCCATGCGCGCCACGATGTCGGGGCTGTACTGCCGGTAGCCGGCGCTGGTGCGCCGGGGCGGTGGGAGGAGTCCGGCCCGCTCGTAGAAGCGCAGGGTCTTCGCAGTCGTGCCGGTGGCCGCCGCGACCTCGCCGATCTTCACTGGCCCATTCTCACGGCCAGGTCAGCTGGCCGCACGGGTCGGTCGTGACATCGGGCGAGTCACGTGGCGACCGCGTCCGCTCAGCCGTGACCTGTGATGCCGAGCAGTCCTGCCACGAAGTGGAGGCTGTCCGGGACGGGGCACCCGGTCGCATCGAGGATGCGGTTCATCATCTCGAAGTTCGCGCACACCCCGACTGCGGCGGCGGCCACCTGTGGGCCACCCTCCTGGCTCAGGGCTCGACGGCTCTCGTCGAGTCGCTGACCGGTCACCATGGCCGTCGCAAGATCGCGGAGCTCAATCCCCCAGGCAAGTCCGGGATCGATGCGGTCGTCGACGACGGGTCGTAGATCGGCTGATTGCCCGGTCGTCTTCTGCACACTCGCACGGAGCATGTTGGCGTGGGCGATCAGCTAGTAGAAGCAGTCGTTCAGGAATGAGACGCGGGCAGCGAGGAGCTCCATCTGCGCGCGGGACAGCTCGTTCTGGTGAGTGAGGTCGGCCATCTGTGGGGTGCTGAGGTAGAGCTGCGCGTGGAGCTGGTCTCTCGCACTCTCCTCCGCCGGCACCGCTGAGAGGGCGTACCGCGCGCCGTCCTCCGGGTCGGTGGGCACGAACGCGGCGCGCGGGCGGACATCGATGTTGCGCCGGCGCGTGGGTTCACCCGGCTCGCTGTCAGGCAGTGCCTCCTCTGCTGACCCGACCCCCCGGACGTAGGCGTCCACTGCGGCCACCCTGCTGACGATGCCCACGACCTCCACGTACTGCTCGATCGTCATGCCGCGGGTGAGGAGATCGGCGACCCACTCTCGCGTGATGAGGTTCGCGGCGGCCGACACCGACTGCGCGGCTTCGACCAGCACGGGCTCGAGCTCCGTGTGTGCGTCGGCGAACGTGCGGGCGGCCCGCGCCTCCCTGGCCACCGCCACCCGCTCCTCTCCGGACAGCCATGTCCCCGGCGCGGCAAGTCGCCCCCATTCCCGGCGCAGCTCCGCGCGGACGCCGTCGGGCACGGGCAGGACGGCGGCTTCCAGTTCGAAGGCCACGTGAGGAACTCTCCTGCATCGGCAGCGTTCGGGCACCCCGACGCCCGGCGTCGTCTCGGCGGGATTCCAGCCGGCAGCCGGCCTGTGACGATGGCCGGCTTGACCCTCCCCTGCACTGGAAGGTCCAGCCTGGGCGTGGACAGCTGACCGGCAATCCGAGGGAGCGTGCGATGGCGATCGATGGGGACGTCGATCTTGCGGTGATCGGTTCCGGGGGTGCGGCGATGGCCGCGGCGATCTCCGCCCGACAGGCGGGGGCGGACGTGGTGGTCGTCGAGCGGGGCACCCTGGGGGGCACCTGCGTGAACGTGGGCTGCGTGCCGTCGAAGACGCTGCTGGCCGCGGCCGGCCTCCGGCACGCCGCGATGACAAACCCGTACGCAGGGGTGAGCCTGTCCGCCGACGGGGTGGACCTGGCGGCCCTGGTCGCGCAGAAGGACGACCTGGTCGCCGGGATGCGCCAAGCGAAGTACGCCGTCGTCGCCGACGCCTACGGCTTTCCCGTCCGGAAGGGGGAGGCCCGCTTCCGCGACCGGGACACCGTGGAGATCGACGGCGTCCCCCTGCGCGCTGCTGCCTACGTGGTCGCGACCGGTGCGGTACCGGACGTGCCGGCGCTGCCGGGGCTGGATCAGGTGCCGTACCTGACCTCCACCTCCGCGATGGAGCTGACGGCGGTACCGCAGTCGCTGGTCGTGATCGGCGGTGGCTACGTGGGGATGGAGCAGGCCCAGCTGTTCGCGCACCTCGGCGCGGAGGTGACCGTCGTCGGCCGCCTGGCTCCGCACGCCGAGCCTGAACTGGCCGAGGAGCTGCGGGGGGTGTTCGCCGAGGACGGGATCACGGTGGTCGAGGAGCGCGCCGCCACGGTCAGCAGCACCGGTGACGGCACGACCGTGACCACCACATCCGGCCGGCTGGTGAGTGGGCAGCGGCTGCTCGTGGCCACCGGCCGGCGGGCCCAGACCGATGGTCTGGGGCTCGAAGCTGCCGGGGTGCTCACCGACGCGCGCGGATTCGTCGTCACGGACGACCAGCAGCGCACCAGCAACCCGCAGATCTTCGCCGCCGGGGACGTGTCCGGCGCACCGCAGTACGTCTACGTCGCCGCCGCGGGCGGCCGGGCAGCGGCACTGAACGCACTGGGCGTCGGCGGCACCGAGCCGGCCCGGGTCGACTACACCGGCCAGCCTTCAGTCGTCTTCACCCGTCCCCAACTCGCCTCGGCCGGCCTGACCGAGGTTCAGGCGCTCGCGGCCGGGCACCGCTGCGAATGCCGGGTGCTGGGCCTGGCCGACGTCCCGAGGGCGCTGGTCAATCGCGACATCCGCGGCGCGGTGAAGGTGGTCGCCGACGCCGACACCGGTCGGATGCTGGGCGTGCACGCCCTGGCCGAGGGCGCCGGGGAGATGATGCTCGCCGCCACCTACGCCATCAGGGCGGGCATGACCGTCGACGACGTGGCAGACACCTGGGCGCCCTACCTGACGATGGCCGAGAGCCTGCGCATCGCGGCCGGCCTGTTCCGCAACCAGATGCCGACATCCTGCTGCGCCTGATCTCCGCGTACACCGCAGGACCGCTGTTCGCGCACATCGATGAGGGGAAGAGCAATGGCAGAGCACGTGGACGTGGCCGTGATCGGCATGGGCCCGGGCGGCGAGGTCGCCGCCAGTCGCCTGCTGTCCGCCGGCCGGCGGGTCGCAGTCATCGAACGTGAGTTGATCGGGGGAGAGTGCGCCTACTGGGCCTGCATCCCGTCCAAGACCGTGCTGCGGCCCCCGGAGGCTGCCGGCGGGGTCGACCGGGCTGCGGGCGCCGACGGCGCGCGGCTGGACTGGCCCGCCGCGCGCGACTACCGCGACTACATGGCCCGCCACCTCGACGACGCCGGACAGGTCAGCGGCTACCGGGACGCCGGCGCGCTGGTGCTGAAGGGCGACGCCAGGATCAGCGGTCCGGGGCGGGTCACCGTCGACGGCCGGGAGCTCACCGCCGATCACGTGATCGTCGCCACCGGCTCGGAGGCGCTGACCCCACCGATCGAGGGTCTGGACCAGGTGACCGTCTGGACCAACCGGGAGACCTACACCGCCGCGGACCTGCCCGGCCGCGCGCTCGTCGTGGGGGGGAGCGCTGTGGGCGTGGAGACGGCGCAGTTCCTCGTCCGCTTCGGCGTCCAGGTCACGCTCCTGCAGCGCGGCGACCGGCTGATGGGCCGCGAGGAGGCGCGCGTCGGTGAGCTGGCCGAGGCTCACCTGCGGGACGCCGGCGTGGACGTCCGTACCGGACGCGAGCCGGTCCGGGCCCGCCGGGACGGTGCCGACTCGGTGCTCGACCTCGCCGACGGCAGCTCCGTCCGCGGCGACGTGGTGATCGTCGCCACCGGCCGTACTCCCCGTACCGAGGGACTCGGCCTCGAGGATGCCGGCGTCCAGATCGCCGAGTCCGGGGCAATCGTGGTGGACGAGCACTGTCGTGCTGCCGAGGGTGTGTGGGCTCTCGGCGACGTCACCGGCATCCTGCCGTTCACCCACGTCGCCAAGTACCAGGGCCGCATCGTCGCCGACACCATTCTCGGCCGACCTCGCACCGCCCGGTACGACGGAATTCCCCGGGTCGTCTTCGCCGATCCGGAGATCGCCGCCGCCGGGCTCACCCAGGGCCAGGCACGTGATCAGGGTCTGACGACGGTCAGCGCCGAGGTCGACCTCGCACAAGCCATCGCCCGGCCGTGGACCTACGAGCGCGATCCCCGCGGCCACCTGGGCCTGCTCGCCGATCCGAACCGCCGGGTGTTGCTCGGCGCCTGGGCGGTCGCCCCCCAGGCGGGGGAGTGGATCCACCAGGCCTCCCTGGCCATCCGCGCCGGCATCGGCATCGACACACTGCTCGACCAGGTCGCGCAGTTCCCCACCTACACCGAGGGGTACGTGACCGCGCTGGAGGCGCTGGACCTGTAGGACCCGCCGGGGCGCGACGACGGAGCAGGACGGTGCAGGCAGGTCAGGGCAGAGGAGGAGCCGTGCGGGACGTCGTGGTGATCGGCGGCGGCCACAACGGGCTGGTCGCCGCCTGCTACCTGGCCCGCGCCGGGCTCGACGTCGTCGTTCTCGAACAGTCGGACAAGCTGGGTGGCGGTACCCGCACCGACGAGCTGATCCCGGGCTACCGCTTCGACACCCACTCCGTCGCGCACAACCTCATCCAGGCCACCGACCTCGTCGACGATCTGGCCCTGGAGGACGTGGGGCTGCGGTACGTCGAGATGGATCCCTTCTCGGTCGCCGTGGGGCGGGACGGCGCCATCGTCCGGTTCCACCGCAGCGTCGAGCGGACGGTCGCGTCGATCGCCGAGGTCTCGCCGGTCGACGCCGACCGGTACCGGGCGTGGATGCGCGACGCCATGCCCCTGGTACGGGTGCTCAGCGCCGGCCTCAGCGGGAGCAGTCGCGGGGCATGGCGGCGGGCGCCCGGACTGGCGCTGGCCGCTGGGCGGGCGCTGCGGCGCAACGGCGGCCCGGTGGGGGTTGCCGAGCTGCTGGCCTCGCCGTACCGGTCGCTGTTGGAGCAGCGGCTGGCCACCGACCGGGT
This sequence comes from Modestobacter sp. KNN46-3, assembly GCF_011039295.1. Classification (NCBI taxonomy): domain Bacteria; kingdom Bacillati; phylum Actinomycetota; class Actinomycetes; order Geodermatophilales; family Geodermatophilaceae; genus Modestobacter; species Modestobacter sp. KNN46-3. The sequence continues at coordinate 13,572 of NZ_JAAKGN010000047.1, forward strand.
GCGCGGGCCGGTGGCCGCCTTCGCGGCCCACGCCTCGGCCTCACCGGGGGCGACGGGCAGTGCGCTGTTCGGGCTCTGGCAGGCCTTCTACCACCAGGTGGGCCAGTGGCACCCGCTCGGCGGGTCCCAGGCCCTGGCCGACGCCCTGGCGCGGCGGCTGGCCGGACACGGCGGCGAGGCCCGTGCCGGTGCACCGGTCGAGCGCATCCTGCGCCGAGGGAACGAGGTGGCCGGCGTTGTCCTGGCCGACGGATCGACGGTGGCGGCTCGCTGCGTGGTCGCTGCCGTCGAGCCCCAGGTGGCGCTGCTCGAGCTCCTCGACCCACCCCTGACCGGGCCGGTCGCCGACCGGCTGCGAACGACGCACCGGGGCAACGCCGTCCAGTCGCTGGTGCTCTTGGCGGTGGATCGGCTCCCTGCGTATCCCGGCGCGCGACCGGGCGACCACGCCGGGCTGCAGTCGTTCGTCGACGCCCTCGATCCACTCGTCGACGGGTTCGCCCAGGCCGAGGCCGGCCGGCTCCCGGCCGACCCGGTGCCCACCTACGCCTTCACCCCCAGCGCCCTCGACCCGACACTCGCCCCAGCGGGGCGGCACACCGTGTACCTGGCCTGCCCGTGCGCCCCGGCCCGGCTGCGGGACGGCTGGGCCGGTGACCGCGAGGCCTTCGCCGATCGGATGATCGACACCGTCGAGGACCGCGCGCCTGGATTCCGCGGCTCGATCGTCGACCAGGTGATCCGCACTCCGGCGGACATGGCCACGGAGTTGCGCTGGCACGGCGCACACACGATGCACCTGGACGTGAGCCTGGACCAGCTCGGCCCGTTGCGCCCGACCCGCGCGCTGGCCGGCCATCGGACGCCGGTGGCGGGACTGTTCATCAGCGGAGCAGGCACCGCGCCGGTCGGTGGGGTGTCCGGTGCGCCGGGCCGGGCCACGGCTCGAGCCGTGCTGCGTTCCTTCGCCCGCTGACCGCCATGAAACTGGATCCACGAGTCGGCTCCGACTGTCCGCACCGGCGTGTGCATGGCGATCCGGCGTGAGCAGGTCGTCCAGTCCCCAGCTACGGCCAGGGCCACCTCACCGCAACGGACTCGTGCGACCTGTGGTCCTTAAGGAGCTGTCCCTCCCGTCTCCGGCGCTCTGCAGCTGCACATGACGAACTCGTTGACGGGACTACTGCGCCAGCGGCCGTACCGGCAGCTGTGGGTGGCGCGCACGGTGTCGCAGTGGGGCGACGCCTTCAACACCGTGGCTCTGGTGCTGCTCGTCTACTCCCTGACCGGCTCGGGCCTCGGGGTCTCCGGGGTGGTGGTCGCCGAGATCGTCCCGGTGCTCGCCTTGGCGCCGGTGGCCGGTGCGCTGGTCGATCGGCTGCCGCGGGTTCGGGTGATGATCGCCGCGGACCTGCTCCGAGCAGCCCTGGCCTTCGCCCTGCCCTTTGTGGACGGCAGCGTAGCGGCGGTGTACGCGATCGCCGTCGGGCTGTCCGCCGGCGCCGTGTTCTTCAATCCCGCGGCAGCCGATCGACCAGCGCACCGGCCACCGGCGCCAAGGCGAGCACCGGGACGATCTCGGCGACCACCACCCCGGAGACCCCGAGGCCCGAGCCGGTCAGGGAGTAGACGAGCAGCACCAGAGCCACGGTGTTGAAGGCGTCGCCCCACTGCGACACCGTGCGCGCCACCCACAGCTGCCGGTACGGCCGCTGGCGCAGTAGTCCCGTCAACGAGTTCGTCATGTGCAGCTGCAGAGCGCCGGAGACGGGAGGGACAGCTCCTTAAGGACCACAGGTCGCACGAGTCCGTTGCGGTGAGGTGGCCCTGGCCGTAGCTGGGGACTGGACGACCTGCTCACGCCGGATCGCCATGCACACGCCGGTGCGGACAGTCGGAGCCGACTCGTGGATCCAGTTTCATGGCGGTCAGCGGGCGAAGGAACGCAGCACGGCTCGAGCCGTGGCCCGGCCCGGCGCACCGGACACCCCACCGACCGGCGCGGTGCCTGCTCCGCTGATGAACAGTCCCGCCACCGGCGTCCGATGGCCGGCCAGCGCGCGGGTCGGGCGCAACGGGCCGAGCTGGTCCAGGCTCACGTCCAGGTGCATCGGGTGTGCGCCGGGCCAGCGCAACTCCGTGGCCATGTCCGCCGGAGTGCGGATCACCTGGTCGACGATCGAGCCGCGGAATCCAGGCGCGCGGTCCTCGACGGTGTCGATCATCCGATCGGCGAAGGCCTCGCGGTCACCGGCCCAGCCGTCCCGCAGCCGGGCCGGGGCGCACGGGCAGGCCAGGTACACGGTGTGCCGCCCCGCTGGGGCGAGTGTCGGGTCGAGGGCGCTGGGGGTGAAGGCGTAGGTGGGCACCGGGTCGGCCGGGAGCCGGCCGGCCTCGGCCTGGGCGAACCCGTCGACGAGTGGATCGAGGGCGTCGACGAACGACTGCAGCCCGGCGTGGTCGCCCGGTCGCGCGCCGGGATACGCAGGGAGCCGATCCACCGCCAAGAGCACCAGCGACTGGACGGCGTTGCCCCGGTGCGTCGTTCGCAGCCGGTCGGCGACCGGCCCGGTCAGGGGTGGGTCGAGGAGCTCGAGCAGCGCCACCTGGGGCTCGACGGCAGCGACCACGCAGCGAGCCGCCACCGTCGATCCGTCGGCCAGGACAACGCCGGCCACCTCGTTCCCTCGGCGCAGGATGCGCTCGACCGGTGCACCGGCACGGGCCTCGCCGCCGTGTCCGGCCAGCCGCCGCGCCAGGGCGTCGGCCAGGGCCTGGGACCCGCCGAGCGGGTGCCACTGGCCCACCTGGTGGTAGAAGGCCTGCCAGAGCCCGAACAGCGCACTGCCCGTCGCCCCCGGTGAGGCCGAGGCGTGGGCCGCGAAGGCGGCCACCGGCCCGCGCACCCGGTCGGTGGCCAGCCGCTGCTCCAACAGCGACCGGTACGGCGAGGCCAGCAGCTCGGCAACCCCCACCGGGCCGCCGTTGCGCCGCAGCGCCCGCCCAGCGGCCAGCGCCAGTCCGGGCGCCCGCCGCCATGCCCCGCGACTGCTCCCGCTGAGGCCGGCGCTGAGCACCCGTACCAGGGGCATGGCGTCGCGCATCCACGCCCGGTACCGGTCGGCGTCGACCGGCGAGACCTCGGCGATCGACGCGACCGTCCGCTCGACGCTGCGGTGGAACCGGACGATGGCGCCGTCCCGCCCCACGGCGACCGAGAAGGGATCCATCTCGACGTACCGCAGCCCCACGTCCTCCAGGGCCAGATCGTCGACGAGGTCGGTGGCCTGGATGAGGTTGTGCGCGACGGAGTGGGTGTCGAAGCGGTAGCCCGGGATCAGCTCGTCGGTGCGGGTACCGCCACCCAGCTTGTCCGACTGTTCGAGAACGACGACGTCGAGCCCGGCGCGGGCCAGGTAGCAGGCGGCGACCAGCCCGTTGTGGCCGCCGCCGATCACCACGACGTCCCGCACGGCTCCTCCTCTGCCCTGACCTGCCTGCACCGTCCTGCTCCGTCGTCGCGCCCCGGCGGGTCCTACAGGTCCAGCGCCTCCAGCGCGGTCACGTACCCCTCGGTGTAGGTGGGGAACTGCGCGACCTGGTCGAGCAGTGTGTCGATGCCGATGCCGGCGCGGATGGCCAGGGAGGCCTGGTGGATCCACTCCCCCGCCTGGGGGGCGACCGCCCAGGCGCCGAGCAACACCCGGCGGTTCGGATCGGCGAGCAGGCCCAGGTGGCCGCGGGGATCGCGCTCGTAGGTCCACGGCCGGGCGATGGCTTGTGCGAGGTCGACCTCGGCGCTGACCGTCGTCAGACCCTGATCACGTGCCTGGCCCTGGGTGAGCCCGGCGGCGGCGATCTCCGGATCGGCGAAGACGACCCGGGGAATTCCGTCGTACCGGGCGGTGCGAGGTCGGCCGAGAATGGTGTCGGCGACGATGCGGCCCTGGTACTTGGCGACGTGGGTGAACGGCAGGATGCCGGTGACGTCGCCGAGAGCCCACACACCCTCGGCAGCACGACAGTGCTCGTCCACCACGATTGCCCCGGACTCGGCGATCTGGACGCCGGCATCCTCGAGGCCGAGTCCCTCGGTACGGGGAGTACGGCCGGTGGCGACGATCACCACGTCGCCGCGGACGGAGCTGCCGTCGGCGAGGTCGAGCACCGAGTCGGCACCGTCCCGGCGGGCCCGGACCGGCTCGCGTCCGGTACGGACGTCCACGCCGGCGTCCCGCAGGTGAGCCTCGGCCAGCTCACCGACGCGCGCCTCCTCGCGGCCCATCAGCCGGTCGCCGCGCTGCAGGAGCGTGACCTGGACGCCGAAGCGGACGAGGAACTGCGCCGTCTCCACGCCCACAGCGCTCCCCCCCACGACGAGCGCGCGGCCGGGCAGGTCCGCGGCGGTGTAGGTCTCCCGGTTGGTCCAGACGGTCACCTGGTCCAGACCCTCGATCGGTGGGGTCAGCGCCTCCGAGCCGGTGGCGACGATCACGTGATCGGCGGTGAGCTCCCGGCCGTCGACGGTGACCCGCCCCGGACCGCTGATCCTGGCGTCGCCCTTCAGCACCAGCGCGCCGGCGTCCCGGTAGCCGCTGACCTGTCCGGCGTCGTCGAGGTGGCGGGCCATGTAGTCGCGGTAGTCGCGCGCGGCGGGCCAGTCCAGCCGCGCGCCGTCGGCGCCCGCAGCCCGGTCGACCCCGCCGGCAGCCTCCGGGGGCCGCAGCACGGTCTTGGACGGGATGCAGGCCCAGTAGGCGCACTCTCCCCCGATCAACTCACGTTCGATGACTGCGACCCGCCGGCCGGCGGACAGCAGGCGACTGGCGGCGACCTCGCCGCCCGGGCCCATGCCGATCACGGCCACGTCCACGTGCTCTGCCATTGCTCTTCCCCTCATCGATGTGCGCGAACAGCGGTCCTGCGGTGTACGCGGAGATCAGGCGCAGCAGGATGTCGGCATCTGGTTGCGGAACAGGCCGGCCGCGATGCGCAGGCTCTCGGCCATCGTCAGGTAGGGCGCCCAGGTGTCTGCCACGTCGTCGACGGTCATGCCCGCCCTGATGGCGTAGGTGGCGGCGAGCATCATCTCCCCGGCGCCCTCGGCCAGGGCGTGCACGCCCAGCATCCGACCGGTGTCGGCGTCGGCGACCACCTTCACCGCGCCGCGGATGTCGCGATTGACCAGCGCCCTCGGGACGTCGGCCAGGCCCAGCACCCGGCATTCGCAGCGGTGCCCGGCCGCGAGCGCCTGAACCTCGGTCAGGCCGGCCGAGGCGAGTTGGGGACGGGTGAAGACGACTGAAGGCTGGCCGGTGTAGTCGACCCGGGCCGGCTCGGTGCCGCCGACGCCCAGTGCGTTCAGTGCCGCTGCCCGGCCGCCCGCGGCGGCGACGTAGACGTACTGCGGTGCGCCGGACACGTCCCCGGCGGCGAAGATCTGCGGGTTGCTGGTGCGCTGCTGGTCGTCCGTGACGACGAATCCGCGCGCGTCGGTGAGCACCCCGGCAGCTTCGAGCCCCAGACCATCGGTCTGGGCCCGCCGGCCGGTGGCCACGAGCAGCCGCTGCCCACTCACCAGCCGGCCGGATGTGGTGGTCACGGTCGTGCCGTCACCGGTGCTGCTGACCGTGGCGGCGCGCTCCTCGACCACCGTGATCCCGTCCTCGGCGAACACCCCCCGCAGCTCCTCGGCCAGTTCAGGCTCGGCGTGCGGAGCCAGGCGGCCGACGACGGTCACCTCCGCGCCGAGGTGCGCGAACAGCTGGGCCTGCTCCATCCCCACGTAGCCACCGCCGATCACGACCAGCGACTGCGGTACCGCCGTCAGCTCCATCGCGGAGGTGGAGGTCAGGTACGGCACCTGATCCAGCCCCGGCAGCGCCGGCACGTCCGGTACCGCACCGGTCGCGACCACGTAGGCAGCAGCGCGCAGGGGGACGCCGTCGATCTCCACGGTGTCCCGGTCGCGGAAGCGGGCCTCCCCCTTCCGGACGGGAAAGCCGTAGGCGTCGGCGACGACGGCGTACTTCGCTTGGCGCATCCCGGCGACCAGGTCGTCCTTCTGCGCGACCAGGGCCGCCAGGTCCACCCCGTCGGCGGACAGGCTCACCCCTGCGTACGGGTTTGTCATCGCGGCGTGCCGGAGGCCGGCCGCGGCCAGCAGCGTCTTCGACGGCACGCAGCCCACGTTCACGCAGGTGCCCCCCAGGGTGCCCCGCTCGACGACCACCACGTCCGCCCCCGCCTGTCGGGCGGAGATCGCCGCGGCCATCGCCGCACCCCCGGAACCGATCACCGCAAGATCGACGTCCCCATCGATCGCCATCGCACGCTCCCTCGGATTGCCGGTCAGCTGTCCACGCCCAGGCTGGACCTTCCAGTGCAGGGGAGGGTCAAGCCGGCCATCGTCACAGGCCGGCTGCCGGCTGGAATCCCGCCGAGACGACGCCGGGCGTCGGGGTGCCCGAACGCTGCCGATGCAGGAGAGTTCCTCACGTGGCCTTCGAACTGGAAGCCGCCGTCCTGCCCGTGCCCGACGGCGTCCGCGCGGAGCTGCGCCGGGAATGGGGGCGACTTGCCGCGCCGGGGACATGGCTGTCCGGAGAGGAGCGGGTGGCGGTGGCCAGGGAGGCGCGGGCCGCCCGCACGTTCGCCGACGCACACACGGAGCTCGAGCCCGTGCTGGTCGAAGCCGCGCAGTCGGTGTCGGCCGCCGCGAACCTCATCACGCGAGAGTGGGTCGCCGATCTCCTCACCCGCGGCATGACGATCGAGCAGTACGTGGAGGTCGTGGGCATCGTCAGCAGGGTGGCCGCAGTGGACGCCTACGTCCGGGGGGTCGGGTCAGCAGAGGAGGCACTGCCTGACAGCGAGCCGGGTGAACCCACGCGCCGGCGCAACATCGATGTCCGCCCGCGCGCCGCGTTCGTGCCCACCGACCCGGAGGACGGCGCGCGGTACGCCCTCTCAGCGGTGCCGGCGGAGGAGAGTGCGAGAGACCAGCTCCACGCGCAGCTCTACCTCAGCACCCCACAGATGGCCGACCTCACTCACCAGAACGAGCTGTCCCGCGCGCAGATGGAGCTCCTCGCTGCCCGCGTCTCATTCCTGAACGACTGCTTCTACTAGCTGATCGCCCACGCCAACATGCTCCGTGCGAGTGTGCAGAAGACGACCGGGCAATCAGCCGATCTACGACCCGTCGTCGACGACCGCATCGATCCCGGACTTGCCTGGGGGATTGAGCTCCGCGATCTTGCGACGGCCATGGTGACCGGTCAGCGACTCGACGAGAGCCGTCGAGCCCTGAGCCAGGAGGGTGGCCCACAGGTGGCCGCCGCCGCAGTCGGGGTGTGCGCGAACTTCGAGATGATGAACCGCATCCTCGATGCGACCGGGTGCCCCGTCCCGGACAGCCTCCACTTCGTGGCAGGACTGCTCGGCATCACAGGTCACGGCTGAGCGGACGCGGTCGCCACGTGACTCGCCCGATGTCACGACCGACCCGTGCGGCCAGCTGACCTGGCCGTGAGAATGGGCCAGTGAAGATCGGCGAGGTCGCGGCGGCCACCGGCACGACTGCGAAGACCCTGCGCTTCTACGAGCGGGCCGGACTCCTCCCACCGCCCCGGCGCACCAGCGCCGGCTACCGGCAGTACAGCCCCGACATCGTGGCGCGCATGGACTTCATCCGGCGCAGCCAGGCCGCCGGGTTCAGCCTCGCCCAGATCCGAACGATCCTCGACATCCGTGATTCAGGAGACGCCCCCTGCCGGCACGTCCAGGGCCTTCTCGACGAACGCCTGGAGGCCCTCGACCGGCAGCTCACCGAGCTCGCTGCCCTGCGTGGCACCGTCGCGCACCTGCGGGCTCAGGCGCGCACGATCGAACCCGACACGTGCGATCCCGCCACTGTCTGCCGGTACCTGTAGCGCGTTCCCGACCCTCAGCGAGCTGTGGCTGCGGCTGCTCGCGTGCGAGCGCAGCGTCTCCCGGTCCACCTGCGAGTGGCACGGCCGGTTGCACGACCGGCCGTGCCACTCGCCGGCGCGCTCCAGCTACCGACGACGACGGCGCCAGAAGAGGGCGGCGCCCATCATGCCCATCATGCCCACCATGGGCAGTGCGGTGCCGACTGCGCCGCGCGCCAGTGGAGGAAGTGGGCGTGCCAGGTCGGCCACCCGGGCCGACAGCCACATCGGCGGAGCCTGCCGAGCGACGTCACGCAGGGCGACGGGGCCGGCCGCGCTCAACGTCTGCCACATCGTGCCCGTCCCGCGCAGCAGTGCACGCCCCTTGGCCTCGGACTGCCCAACCGGCCGCTGCTCTCCGGCGGCGACCGATTCGAGGGCGGCGCGCAGACGTTCGTGCTCGTTGGCCCACAAGCTCCGGAACAGCACTCTGCCGTCGGTGCCGACGATGTATGCGGCGTCGGGCTTGTCGTCGAGCTGCCGGTGAAGCGTTCCGCCGATGTCGTCCACGGCCACCGGCCAACGGATGCCGTCGCGCTCGGCGTAGGCCCGCGCCTGGTCGGTCTTGGTCTGCATGTCCCGGGGCTGTACGTAGCGGTCGCCGGGGTGAGCCTCGCGCACGTAGAGGGCCAGAAACCGAACGCGGTCCCCGAAGTCGTCATAGAGCCGCTGGAGCGCCGGACCGGCGCTCGCCGTCATCGGCTAAGTGACCGAGCCGAAGTAGACCAGCAGCGGCTTGCCGCCGATCAGCTCCCGACTGGCCACGCGCCCGCCGTCGATCGTCGGCAGGTCGAAGTCCGGGAACCGGCCACCGGGCTCGATACCGCCGAGGAAGCCGCGGTCCTCCACCAGCAGCCCCGCACGGAAATGGGGGTACGCGTACTCAGTCATGTCTTGCCCTCTCCTGTTCTCGATGCGTCATCGACATCTTCGTCATGGATTCAGGCCCCAGGCCTGGAGCCGTCCGGTGACCGGCGGCGGGCTTCCGGCCCGACGACGAGGAAGGCCGCCAGGAGCGCACCGAACAGCAGGTGCACGGTGACCTCGAACGGCTGGTTGACCCCCAGGAAGGCAGCGAACTGCGGCACCAACCGCGCCAACAGCTGGAAGTTGACCAGGTAGAGCAGCCCTCCATAGATCAGCCCTCCCCACAGCACCGCGGCGGCCCAGGACCGTCCTGCCGATCGGTCGCGGAGCATGGCGACGGCGGCGGCGAAGACCAGTCCGAACAAGGCGGAGAGCACGAAGTGGACCACCACACCCACCCAGATCGTGGCCTCCGGCGGAGGTGGTCCCTCCACGATGGTCGCGATCACTCTCAACGGGGTGAGGGCCGGATTGCCCATGCTGGCGGTGAGCCACATGGTCAGCGCGATGAAGACGACTCCGGCGAGGAGACCCGCGATGATGCCCCACGCCAGCATGGGAACGATCCGCCGGTCAGAGGTGTCGCCGCCGCCGGAAACCTCCCGAGTCGAACCGCTCACAGCCACCACCTCCGGTCAGGAACTGCACGGCCTTTCCCGGCGGGAGGCTTCGGCGAACGCGTCGCCGCCCACGCGACGACCGAACTCATCAACTGCACGTCTCGCTCCTCTCCTTCGGCGCCTTGCTTACGCGCTCGACATCCGCCACCGAGGCGCAGAAGCGCGGGCAGGGCCTTCGCGTCGAAGCCGACCCCCCGACGGCTTCCCCACCCGCTGACCCTGCCCCGTTCCGGCAGGTGAGACGATCGAAATGTCACTCGGCTGACGGTGTTCCTGATGTGTTCGCGAAGCGTCATGCCGGCCGGCGACCCCCGACGTCCTCGGCGGGGGTTCAGGAATCACGCATGCTGCGCAGACCCGCCTCGTCCAGGAGCCGGATCGATCCGTAGCCGAGCTCGACCAGGCCTCGCCGCTCCAGGTCCTTGAGCACCTTGTTCAAGGAGGGACGGGCTACCCCCAGCATCGCCGCCAAGGTGCGCTGCGGGAGTTGGACGTTCCCGTCCTCCGCCTCGTCGACGAGGAGTCCGGCCAAGCTGCGCGACCAGCGGGCGGCCGAGCAGGGAGATCAGCCGGCCGTGGCTGGTGGCAAGCCGCTGCGCCACGCTGGACAGCCATCGCCGGGACACCGCCGGATGCTGGCTCAACAGCGACTCGAAGTCGGCGGGCGACAGGACCAGGCAGACGGTCTCGTCCAGCGCATGAGCCGTGTACGGCACCGGGATCCCGAGCAGCAGCGGCAGGTCCCCATCGACGTCTCCCGGGCGCAGGACACCGACGACCACCCTGCCGCGGGACGTCCCGACGCTGAGCTCCACGTGTCCGTCGCGGACGATGCAGACGCCCGGCTGCCCTGCACCGGCGTCACCGAGGATTCGTTCACCGCGCCGGAAGTGCAGCGGCGAGATCCGGCCGGCGAGCGCGATGACGTCCTCGGGGCCCAGGGGCGCCGTCGCACCGCGGCCGACGCAGCGGGCGATCCAGGCGGCGTCCCGGATCTGCGTCTCCCGTGGCGGCAGGTGCGCTGCGTCGGCGCGCAGCAGCGCCGTCCATCGTCCGAGGTCCACACCCGGATCCTGGCATCCGCAGAGATCACTGCCCCGGACCGTCAGCGGCGGACGTCGGAAGGGACCATGCCGACCCGGATCTGGATGTGTTCGCCGCGGCGCGGCGGAGCGGACGTCGTCGAGCTCGCCCTCCAGCAGCCGCCCGGGGCGGGCGTCGATGTCGGCGTCGCTCAGCGCGCCCAGCCGCCGCGCTAGGGCCACTGCCTCGGGAGGCGAGGAGGCGGGAAGCGGATCGAGCTCATGGCCGCCATCCTGGGCCTCCGGGAACACCGCGTCGTCGCCGCCGGGTTCCTGCAGCATGTCCCCTCCGCCGGCCGGTCCCGCCGCGGAACGGGCTGAGCTGTTCCGGGTGCATGTCGAGCCGGAGCTCGAGGTGCTGCTCCGGGTGGCCGGCACCCTGACCGGGTCCTGGGCCGAGGCGGAGGACCTCACCCAGGAAACGCTGATCCGGGCCTGGCGTGCGCTGGACCGCTTCGACGGCGCCCACCCGCGCGCGTGGCTGCTGACGATCTTGCGGCACACGAACGTGAACATGCACCGCAGGCGTCGACCGGATCCCGTCGAGGACACCGCCATCCTGCCGGGAGCACGGCCGGCGTTCGGCGCGCTGACCGAGCCCAGCCCCGAGGAGCAGATCGTGCTGCAGATCCTGCCCGACGACCTCGAGCGGGCCGTCGACAGCCTGGACCCGAAGTTCCGGACGGTGCTCGTGCTCGTGGACGTCAACGGCCTGACCTATGCCGAGGTGGCCGGGCTGCTCGACGTTCCGCTCGGCACGGTGATGTCCCGCCTGAGCCGGGCGCGCCAGCGGGTGCGCGCCCATCTGCGCGCCCATGCCCGGCCCGAAGGGAGCCTGCGGTGATCACCGGCCTGCGCAGGATGCTGTCCTGCCACTTCACCGCCAAGCGCCTCCAGCGCTACCTCGACGCCGACCCCTCGGCCCCGCTGGACCCCGGCGAGATCCGCCGCCTGGAAGCCCACCTGACCGAGTGCGACCGCTGTGCCTCCGCGGCCGAGGACTTCCGGTCGATGCGCTGGGCGATGCTGCGTCTGTCCCAGCTCGTCGGCCCCGACCCGGCCGCGGTGGCACGCCTGCACCGCACCGTCGACCAACTGCTCGAGGAGGACCACCGATGACCACGTCAGCCTTCGATGACACCCACTGGGACCTGCTGGTCATCGGCGGTGGCACAGCCGGCCTCGTCGGCGCGAAGACAGCCGCGGGCCTGGGCGCCCGGGTCCTGTTGGTCGAGCGACACCGCACCGGCGGCGACTGCCTGTGGACCGGCTGCGTGCCTTCCAAGTCACTGCTGGCGTCCGCGGCTGCGGCGGCCGACGCCCGGGCCGCGGACCGTTTCGGGGTGGACGTCGACGCCGTGCGGGTCGACTTCAGCCGGGTGATGGCCCACGTGCGCGCCGCCATCGACGCCATCGCCCCGAGTGACTCCCCCGCCTCGCTGGAGGCCGCTGGCGTGCACGTGCTGACCGGCACTGCTCGCCTCACCGGACCGGACACCGCGGACGTCGAGGGCCGGACGGTGCGGTTCCGGCAGGCCCTCCTGGCCTCCGGCGCCACCCCCGCCGTCCCTCCGATCGCGGGGTTGGATCCTGCGGACGTGCTGACCAGCGACACCGTCTGGGACCTCCAGGAGCTGCCCACCCGGCTGGCCGTGCTGGGCGGCGGACCGATCGGCTGTGAACTCGCCCAGGCCTTCGCCCGCCTCGGCGCCGAGGTCACCCTGGTCGAGGGCGCCGACCGGATCCTGAGCAAGGAGGCTCCGGACGCCGCCGAGATCGTCGCCCTCGCCCTGGCCGCCGACGGGGTCCGACTCCTCCTCGGCCAGCCGGTGACGAAGGTCGTGCACTCCGGCCGGGGCGGCCAACTGCTGCTCGCCGACGGCGATGCCGTGGCCTTCGATCAACTGCTGGTGGCCGTGGGCCGGAAGCCCAGCACCGCCCACCTGGGCTGCTCCGCGGCCGGCGTCGACCTCGCCGACGACGGCACCATCGTGGTCGACGCGCACCTGCGCACCTCCAACCCGCGGATCTGGGCGGCCGGCGACCTCACCGGCCACCCACAGTTCACCCATACCGCGGGGGTGCACGGCAGCCTGGCGGCCGGCAACGCCGTGCTAGGCCTGCGCCGTCGCGTCGACCCGGTCGTGCCCCGCGTGACGTTCACCTCCCCGGAGGTCGCCGCTGTCGGCGTCGACTCGGGCGGTCCGCCCGCCGGCTGCACGGTGCACCGGGAGAGCCTCGCCGACGTGGACAGGGCGGTGGCGGAAGGGCAGACGTCCGGCTTCACCGACCTGGTCCTGGACGGCCGGGGCCGTCTGGTCGGTGCCACGGTTGTCGGCCCGCGGGCCGGGGAGACGTTGGCGGAGCTGACCCTGGCGGTCCGGCACGGCATGCGGGCCTCCGCGGTAGCCGGGACGACCCACGCGTACCCGACGTTCGCCGACGCCACCTGGAACGGCGCAGTCGCCACCGTCCGCGCCCGGCTGGCCGGCCCCGTGGCGTCCCGGCTCACCGCTGCCGCGGTACGGGCCCGCCGGGCGTGGTGCGACCTGCGCGCCCCCGCCTGAGCAGCGGCAGGCACCGGGTCACCCCAGCGACCGGTAGCCCGCCCACATCCGCTGGACCGCGCTGAGAAGCACGATCACGGCCCAGACGAGGGCGATCCGCCACGCCTGCTCCGGCAGCAGGAGCCACAGCGCATGCACCAGGATCGTCTCGGTCCCCTCGGCGAGCCCGCCGATGAACGACAGCGACCGGCCGTCGTCGAGCCGGCGACCGGACCGCTCGGCGATGGAGGAGAAGGCCAGGAACGCGGCACCGTTCAGGTAGTAGGCCAGCAGCACCAGCAGGAACGGCAACCACGGTCCGTCACCGACCCCCGCGGTGCCGACCGCGACCCCGACCACGGTGCTGCCGTAGACGGTGAAGTCGGCGGTGATGTCGAAGAAGCCACCGGCACCGGCACCGGCGTCCGGTTCCCCTGTCCGGGCCTGGCGGCGACGAGCGAGCGGTCCGTCGAGGCCGTCCGCGAGCCGGGAGAGCAGCCAGAGCACCAGCGCCGCCGCCCACGCCTGGGACGCTGCAGCCCCGGCCGAGCCCAGTCCCAGCACGAGCCCGGCGGCGGTGATCCGGTCCGGGGTCAGCCACGGGCGGTCGACTCCCGCAGCCAGCCGGCCCAGCGGAGATTCGAGCATGCGCCGAGCCGGCCCGTCCAGCACTGGCGTCCTCCCGTCCGTTCACGACCGGCCGTTCGCCGCTGCCAGGGCACAGTCGATCATCGGCGCGGGCGCCGCGCCCGGTGGCGGGAAGCCGGAGAACACCCGAGCGTGTTCCCGACACGCCCGGTCGCCGCTGCGACGGCCAACAAGCACCGACCCAGGAGGCCAGTCCATGACCCGACTGAACAGCCGACCGCGTCACGCCGGTCGCACGGCCGTCGGCCTGGCCACTCTGGCGCTGATGATGGCGGCGTGCGCGGCGCCCGACAGTGCCGCACCCCAGGCAGAGGACCGCTCGTTCGCCGACATCCGGGCGGAAGCCGAAGGCCAGACCGTGGACCTGTGGATGTACGGCGGCGATGAACAGGGCAACGCCTACGTCGACGACATCCTCGCTCCGGCGGCGGCCGAGCAGGGGGTGACGCTGCGGCGGGTCCCGGTCGCCGACACCGCCGACGCGGTCAACCGCATCCTCAGCGAGCGGCAGGCGGGTGTCACCGACGGCGACGTTGACCTGGTGTGGATCAACGGGGAGAACTTCGCCACCGGGCGACAAGCCGGCGCCTGGCTGTGCGGCTGGACCGGGATGCTGCCCAACATGGCGGGGACCGATCCCGATGATCCGTTGCTAACCACCGACTTCGGGACCCCCGTCGACGGATGCGAGGCCCCCTGGCACAAGGCCCAGTTCACCCTCGTCTACGACTCCGCGGCCGTCCCGGACCCACCCACGACGCTGCAGGGGGTCCTGGACTGGGCGCGGGCCAACCCGGGCCGGTTCACGTACCCGGCGCCCCCGGACTTCACCGGGTCGGCGTTCCTCCGCCAGGTCCTCTACGGCGTCTCCGGCGGACCGGAGGACGTGCCGCTGACCTACTCGCAGGACGCCTACGACGAGCTGACCCCGCGGCTCTTCGACACCCTGGCCGACCTCGCCCCGTTCCTCTGGCGGGGTGGGGACACCTATCCGCAGACCGGGGAGCAGCTGAACCAGCTGTTCGCCGACGGCGAGGTCGACATGACGATGACCTACGGGCCCGCCACGCTTCCCGACCTCGTCGCCGACGGGACCTACCCGCCCACCACCCGGGTCCTCACCCTGGACGAGGGCACGCTGGGCAACGCCAGCTTCCTCGCGATCCCCTCGACCTCCGGCGACCAGGAGGGGGCGATGGTCGTCGCCGACCTGGCGCTCTCCGCCGACCAGCAGCTGGCCAAGGCCCGGCCCGAGGTGTGGGGCCAGTTCACCGTCCTGGACCTGTCCCGCCTGGATGCTGGAGATCGTGCCGCGTTCGAGCAGCTGCCCGCCGCCGTGGTGCCCCCTTACGAGGAGCTGTCCCGCGGCGCCGACCCCGAGCTGTCCGCGGAGTGGGTGCCCCGGCTGGAGGAGGGATGGCGGCAGACGGTCCTCGCCGCCAACCCGTGACCGGCCTGCCGCTCGCTGCCCCAGGGCGCCGCACGCACACCGCGGGGCCGCTCCACACCGGCCGGTCCCGGCGCTCGCCGCGCCGGCGGGCGCTCTTGCTCATCCTGCCCGCGGTCGTCCCCACCGGCGCCGTCGTCCTGGCGGCCCTGACCTCGGCGCTGCTGAGCAGCCTCGGCCTCACCCCGCTGGTCGGGCAGCCCCGCCTGACGCTGGACCCCTGGCGAGCACCGACCGATCACCTGTGGACGGCCGCCGGCCTGTCCGTGGCGATCGCCACGGCCGCCACCGTCCTGGCGGCCCTCGTGGGGCTGGCCACGGCGCTGGCCATCACCGGCCGCCGGCGCTCCGGCCGACTGCTCGCCCTGCTCAGCTCGGCCACCATCCCGGTCCCGCACGTGGTAGGAGCAGCGGCGGTCGGGCTGCTCCTCGCCGACGCCGGCTTCCTCCCCCGCTTGCTGGGCGTCGAGACCGGCTGGCCACCGCTGGTGGGCGGGCGGTGGTGGATCGCCGTCGTCGCCGAGTACGCCTGGAAGGAGTCGGCGTTCATCGCCCTCGTGGTGTCCAGCGCGCTGGCCAGCCGGGTCGCCTCCTACCGCGACACCGCCATCGTGCTGGGAGCCCGGCCGTGGGCCCGGCTCCGCTACGTCACGCTGCCGCTGGCCGCACCAGCACTCGTCGCCTCGGCGGGCATCAGCTTCGTCTACGTCCTGGGGTCCTACGAGGTCGCCTGGCTGCTGGGCCGCCCGTCTCCCGAGCCGCTGCCGGTGCTGGCCTTCCGGCTCTTCACCTCCCTCGAGCTGACCGCCCGCCCGGAGGCCGCGACCGTCGCGGTGGCGACCGCGGCGCTGGCACTCGCCGCCGTGGCCGTCGCCGCAGCGGCACTGCGCCGCATGGAGGGCTGGCGGTGACGCTCGGCGCCCGGCGCCTGCTCCCGGGGCTGGCCCTGCTCCTGCTGGCGGCCTGGTTCGTCTTGCCCCTGGTCCCCCTCGCACTGTGGGGGCTCGCCGACCGCTGGTCGGCTCCGGCGGTCCTGCCGCAGGAGTGGGGCCTGTCCGGCGTGGCCGAGGCGGCGGAGCAGGGCGCCGGTTCCGGTGTCGTCGGCTCGCTGGCCCTCGGTGGGCTGGTGGCGATGCTCGCGACCCCGCTCGGCGCCCTCGCCGGACGGGCGCTGGCGTCCCGCCATCTGCCCGCCTCCGTGCTGGTCGGCGCAGTGCTGCTCAGCCCGCTTGTGGTGCCCCCGTTCGTCGTGGCGATGGGGTTCGACGTCCTGCTCCTGCGGCTTGCAGTCC
>NZ_JAAKGN010000048.1:0-29853 GCF_011039295.1 Modestobacter sp. KNN46-3
ACCCGCCGCCGACACTCCACCTGCGGCCAAGTCAGTCCGATCACCTACGAAACGAACCAGACCCTGGCTACGCTGCAGACCGCCGCGTAGACACCGATCGCGTGTCCGTGATCAGGGGGTAAGGCCCGACTCCGACCGGCTGATGGACACCGTGATGGTCGCCCGTAATGCCGAACCGGGGCGCAGGGTGCTCACGACCGTCCTGCACTACCGGCGGCCGGTGCTCACCCGGGCGGTCTGGGTGATCGTCGGGGTCCTCCACCGGAGGACGGCGCGGCGGGTCGTGACGGGAGGCTCCGGCAGGGGACCGCGCCGTCGGCGGCTGCCTTGAGCCGTCTCGGTGTGCCTCCTGTGCGCAGCGCGGGTCTGTGGACCATGGTGCTGGGCGTCGCGCACGTCGCGTCCGTGCACGCCTTCCATCCCGAATCCGTCCGCAGTGTCATGGACGGGGGAGTGATCGCCTCGGTCGACGCGGATCCCGTGCTCACCGAACGGAGGGCCGTGGGGTTCTGGTACGTCACATCGGGACTCCTCGTGATCGGGTTGGGCGCGATCGTCCGGGGTCACGAGAAGGTGCACGGACGCCCGCCTCCCGCGACGGCCACGGTCCTCGTCGCGACCGGGCTGTGGGGCGCCCTCCTGATGCCGGTCTCGCCCTTCTGGCTGTTCCTGCCCATCGCGTGGCTGGCGCGCCGGTCCGCGAACTCCCGCGGGCGATGACGCAGGAGTCGCGAGGGTCGTAGGCGGCGCGGCGTCGACCGGTGGCTCACGACCGAGGTCCACCCCGGCACCCCCTGCGCGAGTCGGCTGGCACCCGCTGACCGGTTGGCAGCTACCCCGGTATCCGACTCCCACCTGCTGAGCAGGGCTGTCTCGTACCACTAGGTGAGGAGCCTGAGCTCGAGCGCGCGGAGGACGGCTCGGGTGCGATCCCGCACCCCCAGTTTGAGCAGGACGCTGGACATGTGGTTCTTCACCGTCCCCTCGGCCAGGTGCAGTCCGTGGGCGATCTCCCGGTTGGACCACCCGGCGGCTGCGAGCCGCAACACGTCCACCTCGCGCGCAGTGAGCGGCTCCGGCCGCTGGATGCCCTCGATGATCTCTGGCCGCTCGACCATCGCCCGCAGGAGTCGCTCGGTGAGCGCCGGCTGCAAGACCGTGCCACCCGAGGCGAGAGACCGCACGGTGTTCACGAGTTGCTCTAGGGTGACGTCCTTGAGCAGGTAGCCACGGGCGCCGCCGCGCAGGGCCTGCAGCACGAGTTCCTCGTCGTCGAACGTGGTCAGCACCAGCACGGGGACGTGGACGTCGCGCTCGCGCATCGCCGCCAGCGTGGCGATGCCGTCGCGGCCGGGCATGCGCAGGTCGAGGAGCAGGACGTCCACGTCGCACTCGTCGAGCAGACGCAGGGCCTCATCACCGTCGGCGCCCTCGCCGACCACCTCGACCTCCGGGGTGAGAGCGAGGAGGCCGCGGATGCCTTGTCGCACCAGCGTCTGGTCGTCGACGAGGAGGACGCGGACCGGCGCGTCGGTCATGTCGAGGGTCCTGCGGGAATCCTCGCCGGCAGACGTCCGGTTGCGGTGAAGCCGTGGCCGGGGCTGGAGACGACGTGCAGGCTGCCACCGAGTGCCTGGAACCGTTCCCGCATCCCGGTCAAGCCGTTCCCAGGAACGATGACCGCGGTACCCCAGCCGTCGTCCCGTGTCTCGACGCAGATGCCCGAGGCGTCGGCGACGACGGCGACGTGCAGGTGGTTCGCCCCCGAGTGCCGCAAGGTGTTCGTGATGGCCTCCTGCACGCAGCGCAGCACCGCCTGGGCCTGGTCTCCCTCGACCGGGCCCGCCTCGACGTGCAGGGACACCTCGAGTCCCGGCACGTCACGTGCCAGGGAGTGGAGCATGGGTTCGAGGACGTGCCCGGTCTTCCGCATCCGGCCGACGGTCGCACGGACGTCACCGAGCAGGTCCTTGGCGATCGTCCGGGCCCGGGTCACGTGCTCGCCCTCCTCCTCGCCGACCAGATGAGAGGCGACCTCGAGTTCCAGGACGAGTGCGGTGAGCTTGTGACCGACCACGTCGTGGAGGTCGCGCGAGATGCGCAGCCGTTCGGCGTCCCGGCTCGTCACCTCGAGCAGCGTGTAGGCGGCGCGCAGTTCGGCGTGGGCGACGGCGAGGTCCGTGCGGGCCTCTGCCTCCCGCCGCGCCGTCCGCACCAGCAGCGCGGCGAAGAACTGGAAGCTGCCGTCCGCCAACACGGAGAGCACCAGCAGGGAGAGGGGCCAGCCCTTCGTCGCCACACCGATGCCGAAGGCCAGCCCCACTGCAGAGGTCTGGAGGGCGATGACGGCCACGACGGCGCGCGATGGCCAGACGAATGCCGCGCCCGCCGCCGTCACGACCAGCACGATCGCGGTCCAACCGGGGTCTGGGAACAGCATGAACACGGCGATGCCGAGCACGACCGCCGCGACGACCAACGCGTCGTCGGCCACCCCGG
This sequence comes from Modestobacter sp. KNN46-3, assembly GCF_011039295.1. NCBI lineage: Bacteria > Bacillati > Actinomycetota > Actinomycetes > Geodermatophilales > Geodermatophilaceae > Modestobacter > Modestobacter sp. KNN46-3. The sequence continues at coordinate 2,500 of NZ_JAAKGN010000048.1, forward strand.
GCGGCCGCGGTAGCCAATCGCCGATGACGAGGAAGACCAGGACGTAGAGGAGGTAGGCCGTCCACCACCACGCCGGGTGGGCGGGCGAGGAGCCCGACTCGTGGTCCAACTGCGCCATGAGCACCACCGCGCCCACGGCGACGAGCGAGACGAGCGCGGCTACGGCGATGGTCCGCACCGCGGCCCGGGACATCATGGCTGCCACCTCCCACCCGGAGCGTAGGGACGACGACGCCCTTGTGCGGGTGCCGGAAGTCATGGCCGGGACCGGTTACCGCCGGCACCTGTGTGGCGCGGGTGGCCTCCCTACCGTCATCCAGGCACGACACACCGCGGACCAGCAGACCGCCGTTGGCTCGTGACCACTGCGATCGCCTCCTCGGCTGCGGCTGACGGCGGGGCCTGGTCACCCACCCGCCGTCCATCAATCCATCCCACACGCCACGTGGAGCAACGATGAACAACCAGCACCGCACGCACCCACGGCCACGGGTCGTGGTGATCGGGTCGGGTTTCGGGGGGCTGTTCGCCACCAAGGCCCTGCGCCGCGCCGACGTCGAGGTCACGCTGATCGACGCGACCGGTCACCACCTGTTCCAACCCCTCCTCTACCAGGTGGCGACCGGGATCCTGTCCGAGGGGGAGATCGCCGCACCGACCCGGGAGATCCTGCGCCGGCAACAGAATGCTCGCGTCGTCCTGGGTGAGGTGACCGGCATCGACCTCACCGCCCGCACGGTCACCTCGAACGTCCTCGGTCGCACGACGGTGCACGGCTACGACGAGCTGATCGTGGCCGCCGGGGCCGGCCAGTCCTACTTCGGCAACGACCGGTTCGCCGAGTTCGCGCCCGGCCTGAAGAGCATCGACGACGCGCTCGAACTGCGTGGCCGGATCTTCGGGGCCTTCGAGTTGGCAGAGCTGGCCGAGACCCAGGGGGAGATCGACCGGCTGCTGACCTTCGTCGTCGTGGGCGCCGGTCCGACGGGTGTGGAGATGGCCGGTCAGGTCGCCGAGCTGGCGCGGCGGACCCTGCGCGAGGACTTCCGCCACATCGACCCGACCAGCGCCCGGGTCGTGCTGCTGGATGCCTCCCCGGGCGTGTTGCCGGCTTTCGGGGAGAAGCTCGGTGGCCTCGCTCGCCGTCGGCTGAGCGGCATGGGCGTAGAAGTCCACGTCGGCGCCACGGTCACCGATGTCGACACCGACGGCATCGAGATGAAGGACGGCGATGGCCACGGCCACCGGCTCGACGCCGCGACCACGATCTGGGCTGCCGGAGTGCAAGCCAGCCCCCTCGCCCGCATCCTGGCCGACCAATCCGGCGCGGAGATCGACCAAGCCCGACGGATCGTCGTGCAGCCGGACCTCACGCTGCCCGGCCATCCCGAAGTGCACGTCGTGGGTGACATGGCGGCGTTGGACGGACTACCCGGGGTGGCTCAGGTGGCAATCCAGGGCGGCAGGTACGCCGCGGACGCGATCGAGCGCCGGCGCGCCGGAAAGCGCCCGCGGGGGCCCTTCCGGTACCTCGACAAGGGCTCGATGGCCACGGTCTCCCGCTTCTCCGCCGTCGTGCAGATCGGTAGCGTCGAGTTCGGGGGCTTCCTCGCCTGGGTGATGTGGCTGGCCGTTCACCTCTTCTACATGGTCGGCTTCAGGAGCCGCATCACCACTGTGCTGCACTGGATGGTCAGTTTCCTCGGCCGCGGCCGCGCCCAGCGGGTGGCCACCCAGCAGCAGGTCTACGGCCGCCTGGCCATGGAGCGCCTGTTCGAGGAGTTCGAGGCGGCGGGAATCGGGCCTGGCAGTCCCAGGGTGTCATCGGGACCGGCGCCAGCCGTCACCGGTCGTGGGGCCGCGTCGTCCGGGGGTGGCTGAAGCCGGCCGTCGTCCTGGGCGCACCGCTGTGCGTTCGCGCAGGCCCGCGTGACCGACCCCACCGACGCCCGGTACTGGCGATGGGCTCGCTGCCTCCATGGCCCATAAGCTCCCGGCATGGCTTCCAACCGCAAGCCACTCGACGACCTGCGTGAGACCGTCGGTCGCCTGGGAGATCAACTGCCGCGGTCCGGTCTGCGGGGCGTGGACGACCTGGTGAGCGACCTCTTCGGCGGCCGCCCCGGGCCGGCTCGGCCGCTGGCGGCGATCCAGGCGGAGCTCGATGGGCTCATCGGGCTCGAGGCGGTGAAGGAGCAGGTGCGGGCGCTCGTCGCCTTCCTGCAGGTGCAGGCGCGCCGCAAGGTGCACGGCCTGCCCGAGGCGGCGACGTCCCAGCACCTCGTGTTCCTCGGCAACCCAGGTACGGGCAAGACCACGGTGGCGCGGCTCCTGGCCGAGATGTACCGGGCGGTCGGGTTGCTGCAGAAGGGCCACCTGGTGGAGGTCGATCGGGCTGCCCTGGTCGGGCAGTACGTCGGGGCGACCGCGATCAAGACCGACCGCGTGGTCCGCCGGGCACTCGACGGTGTCCTCTTCATCGACGAGGCCTACTCGCTGGCCCCGGAGGGTGACGGCCGGCTGGACTTCGGGCCCGAGGCGGTCGAGGTCCTGCTCAAGCGCATGGAGGACCACCGCCATCGCCTGGTGGTGATCGTGGCCGGCTACCCCCGGCTCATGGAGTCGTTCCTGCGCTCGAACCCCGGCCTCCGCTCGCGGTTCGCTCGAGAGATCGAGTTCCCCGACTACTCGACGGAGGAACTCGAAGCGATCTTCACCAACATCGTGGCCCAGCACGAGTACGTGCTGGAGCCCGGTGCTGAGGTGACGCTCCGCCGCACCCTCGCTGGCCTGAGTTCCGATGAGGAGTCCGGCAACGCGCGCTTCGCGCGCACGCTGTTCGAACAGGCGCTCAACCGCCAGGCGCTGCGGCTGACGCGGGACAAGGGCCGGAGTGTGGATGCGCTCGACCGTGCCGACGTGTCGACGCTCACCGCGAGCGACATCGCCGAGGCTGTCCGCACGCTGGGCGAGTAGTCGACGTGTGGAGCCGAACTCTCCGATGGTGACGCTGGCTCGGGTGACGTCCAGGACGGTGGTGACGTCCCGGCTGTGACCCGAGCCTCCGGCGAACCGTCGATCTCGTGCCGACAGCCGGTCGGACGCCGATCCACCGGCCGCAGCCGTCACGCCCGTCCGTCCGCTGCGCCCGCTGTGCCCGCCGCGTCCGGGCGGTCGCGACACCTCGGCGGTCCCGCCGGCGACGGCCCGGCATGCCGGTTGGCGTGCGCCGATGGGGGTTCAGCGCTGGTCGCGGCGCAGCGGGTGGTCGTCGGGGACCTCGACCACGGCGATCCGGACGCCGTCGGGGTCCTCGATCCACATCTCGACCAGTCCCCAGGGTTCTGCTCGAGGCGGACGCGTCACCGTGACACCGGCGTCCGCCAGCCGCTCGTGTTCCCGGGCGACGTCCCGTACCTGCAACCAGAGGCCGAGCCCCACAGGTGGCTGCTCGGCATGACCGGAGACCTCGAGCAGGCCGTTGCCCAGGAAGTAGACGACGCCGCGATGCTCCGGTGGGCCGAACTCCCGGTAGACGGCCAGGCCGAGGACATCGCCGTAGAACGCGTGTGACCGCGTCGGCTCGGTCGGTCGCAGCAGGATGCGGCTGCTCAGAACCTCCATCGCAGCATCTTCCGTCAGGCCATGTCCTCGAGCTGCTTGCCCGTCGTTTGCGGCACTCGCCGAGCAGTACCCACACCGCCGGGCCCCAGGACACTCCGAAGAACACGACGAAGAGGTTGGCCGCGACGAACGCCACCGGTCCTGGACCAGGCAGCCGATGCAGGAGTGCGGGGAGCCGGTGGACATGCCGATGGTGAGGACAGACGAAACCGGGATGTTGGCCGAGACCCTGGCGCGGGCGAGAAGCTCACGACCCAACGGCGCGGACCGAAGGCCACCGCCACCTCCGGCCAGTGCCGGGGCGGCTCAGGCTGAGGGGGCCGGCGGCTCCCGGCTCTCGACCTCGGCGATGAAGTCACGGAGGACGGGGTAGACCTCCGCCTCCCAACGGGAGCCACTGAACACGCCGTAGTGGCCGACCCCAGGCTGCAGGTGCTGGTGCTTGCGGTGGTCCGGGAGCCCGGTGCAGAGGCCGTGCGCGGCCAGGGTCTGGCCGGGCGAGCAGATGTCGTCCCGGGCACCTTCGATGGTGAGCAGGTCGGTGCTGGTGATGGCTCCCGGATCGACCGGGATGTCCCGCCAGGTGAGCCGCCCGGTGGCCAGCCGGTTCTCCTGGAAGATGCGGCCGACCGTCTCGAGGTAGAACTCCGCAGGGACGTCCATCACCGCGCCGTACTCGTCGTAGAAGGCGCGGGTCGTGGCCGCCCGTTCGTCTTCGCCGGTCACCAGGTCGAGGTAGAGCCGGAGGTGGGCCCCCAGGTGCCGCTTGGGGTTCATCGACATGAAGGCCGTCAGTTGGACGACGCCCGGGTACACGCGGCGGCCGGCGCCGGCGTACCGCGCCGGCACGGTGTCGATGAGTCTGCGTTCGAAGGAGGACAGCGGTCTGGTCGCGGCCACCGTGTTGATCCGGTTGGGGTTCACCCGGGTGTCGACCGGTCCGGCCATCAGCGTCAGGCTGCTCGGCTGGGCCACGTCGCCCTCGGCGGCGAGCAGTGCGACAGCCGCCAGGACGGGGACGGCGGGCTGACACACCGCGACGACGTGGGTGTCCGGACCGAGGTGACGGAGCGCCTGCATGACGTGCTCGATGTACTCGTCGAGCCCGAACCTGCCGTCCGCGACGGGGATGTCCCGGGCGTTGTGCCAGTCCAGGACGTGCACGTCGTGGTCGCCCAGCAGGGTCTGGATGGTGGGCCGGATCAGCGTCGTGAAGTGCCCCGACATCGGCCCGACGACGAGCACGCGTGGCTGCCCGGTCACCGACGGCTTCTGGAAGTGGATGAGCGTGGCGAACGGCGTCCGGAGCGTCGGGTGCTCCGTCACGACGGCCATCTGGGCGCCTACCGGGACAGCGTCGATCCCGAATGGCGGACGGTCGTGGGTGGGACGGGCATGGGCGAGGATGTCGCAGGCTGCCCGGGCGTGACGGACGCCCCACCCGGCGAGCGGGGCCGGCACCGCGTTCAGCGCCCGTGCGGTCCTCTCTGACGCGGTCACCAGCGGAGAGGCGATGCGGCGTTGGAGGTCGTAGGCGGTGTAGAGCATGCGGTCCTGTCCTCGCGACGGAGCGGGCGCGGAGTGACGCACCTCACGTACCAGCCACTGTATCCGTGGCCCCGCGGCAGGTCGCGTCGAGGCACACCAGCTCGGTGCGAGTTCGTCCGTGCCTCCTCTCAGCGGGCGTCCGGGAACCGTTCGCTCAGCCGGCCCGTGCTGTCGCCGACAGCCTCACCCGAAGCCGTCCCGAGTGCGGGACGGGCGCAGGCGCGGGCCGACCCGCAGGGGAGTCGACTCGCCCGTCTTGCGTTGACGGCGTTGCCAGGCCGGGGCCATGCTCGCCGGTGCCCGGAGCTGCGCACGTGGAGCCATGGGGGTTCCAGCTCCGAGGAGTCGCGGGTGCGCCGCGACCGAGGGGGACGCGATGACAGCGACACAGGAGAGCGGCACCAGGACGGGCGACAAGCTCCTGGGCAAGGTGGCCTTCGTGACCGGCGGGACCCGCGGGATCGGCGCGGCCATCTGCCGCAGTCTGGCCGCCCAGGGCGCCGACGTCGCCGCCGGCTACAGCGGCAACCAGGAGGCGGCGGAGCGGTTCGCCCAGGGCTTCGGCGAGACCTTCCCCGACCGGGGCGTGACCATGCACCGCGGTGACATCGGCTCCGCCGACGACTGCCGCCGGTGCGTCGCCGAGGTGGTCGAGCAGCACGGCCGGCTGGACATCCTGGTCAACAACGCGGGCATCACCGTCGACCGGACGGTGGCGAAGATGGGCGACGACGACTGGCGCCGGGTGATCGACGTCAACCTGTCCGGGGCCTTCTACCTGTCCCAGGCCGCGCTGGCGCACATGCTCGAGCGGGGGAGTGGGCGGATCGTGATGATCTCCTCGGTGATCGGCGAGACGGGTGGGATCGGGCAGGTCAACTACGCGTCGGCCAAGTCGGGGCTGTTCGGGCTCACGAAGACGCTCGCCCGGGAGGCGGCGATGCAGCTGCAGCGCGCCGGTCACACCGACGGCATCGGCATCACCGTCAACGCCGTGACGCCGGGGTACACCGCGACCGAGATGCTCGACGCCGTTCCGGAGAAGGTGGTCGCCGGTCTCCGGGCGAAGATCCCGCTGGGTCGGCTCGGACAGCCTGAGGAGGTCGCCCGCGTCGTGCACTTCCTGGCCGCCGACGCCTCCTCCTACATCACCGGCCAGGTGTGGGGGGTCAACGGCGGGCTCGACATGTGAGCCCGCATCAGCGGTGAGACCTCGGCCCTGCGCCGATGACCTGACCGATCCGTCGACGGGGGAGGGGTGCGCGGTGTTCCACCGCATCGCAGTGGTCAACCGGGGCGAACCCGCTCTGCGGCTCATCCGAGCCGTGCGCGAGCTCAACGCCGAGCACGGCACCGCGATCCGCGTGATCGCGCTGCACACCGAGGCCGAGCGCCGGGCCTCCTTCGTCCGCGCTGCCGACGAGGCCGTCGTCCTCCGCGAGACCGGTGGGGGGACCCCGTACCTGGACCACGGAGAACTCGGCCGGGCGCTGCGGGCCGGCCGCGCCGACGCCGCGTGGGTCGGCTGGGGCTTCGTCGCGGAGGACCCCGCGTTCGCCGAGCTGTGCGCCGACCTCGGCGTGACCTTCATCGGCCCGCCACCGGAGGCCATGCGGCTGCTGGGCGCCAAGATCGAGGCCAAGGTGCTCGCCGAGCAGACCGGCGTCCCCGTCGCACCGTGGAGCGGCGGCCCGGTCGAGACCGTCGAGGACGGTCACCGGCACGCCGCCGCCATCGGCTACCCGCTCATCGTCAAGGCCAGGAGCGGCGGCGGCGGCCGGGGGATCCGGGTCGTCCGCACCGAGGACGAGTTGGAGGAGGCCCTCACCCGCACGCAGGCCGAGGCGGCGCGGACCTTCGGGGACCCGATCGTGTTCATGGAACGACTGGTCGAGGGCGGCCGGCACGTCGAGGTGCAGGTGATCGCCGACCAGCACGGGGCGGTGTGGGCACCCGGGGTACGGGACTGCTCGGTGCAGCGGCGCAACCAGAAGGTGCTCGAGGAGTCCAGCTCGCCGGTCCTGAGCCGCGAGCAGGACACCGCCTTGCGCGAGTCGTCGATCGCGCTGGTCCGGGCTGCGGGCTACGTCGGTGCCGGCACGGTCGAGTTCCTGTACCAGCCCACCGAGCAGCTGTTCACCTTCCTCGAGGTCAACACCCGGCTGCAGGTCGAGCACCCGGTGACCGAGGTGACGACCGGGCTGGACATCGTGAAGCTCCAGCTGCACGTCGCCGCCGGCGGCCGGCTCGTCGGGGACCCGCCGGCGGAGTCCGGGCACGCCGTCGAGGCGCGGCTCAACGCCGAGGACGCCGAGCAGGGGTTCGCCCCGGCACCCGGCCGGGTCGAGCTGATGCGGCTCCCCACCGGCCCGGGGGTCCGCGTGGACACCGGCATCGGCGTCGGGGACGTCATCCCGCCGCTCTACGACTCGATGGTCGCCAAGGTCATCGCCTGGGGGCGGGACCGCCCTGAGGCGCTCGCGCGCCTGCGGTGCGCGCTGCGCGAGACGACCGTCGTCCTGCGGGGCGGCACCACCACGAAGTCCTTCCTGCTCGACCTGCTGGACCGGCCGGAGGTCGTGGCGGGCACCGCCGACACCGGCTGGCTGGACCGCACGGGCACCGGGCAGGCGGAGACGACACCCAACGGCTTCGTCGCCCTCCTCCAGGTGGCCGTCGACGTCTCCGACACCGAGGAGGCCCGGGAACGGACGGCCTTCCTCGCGTCCGCCCGGGGCGGACGACCGCGCGCGCCGCACGAGGTGGGGCGCACGGTGGAGCTCGGCCACCGGGGGCAGCTCTACCGCCTGACCGCCGCCAAGGTCAGCCGCGACCGCTACCGCGTGCAGCTCGACGGCCGGTCCGTCGACGTGGACGTCGACCGGCTGAGCCCGCTGGAGAGCCGTCTCACCGTCGACGGCCGGCGCTTCTCCGTCGTCGCGGTGACGGCCGCCGGCTCGCACCTGGTCGAGGTCGACGGCGTGTCCCACCGGGTCACCCGCGACGCCGGCGGCCTGGTGCGCGCGCCCGCCCCGTCGGTCGTCGTCGCCCTCCGGGTCCAGACCGGGCAGGAGGTGGAGGCCGGCCAGACGCTCGCCGTGCTGGAGAGCATGAAGATGGAGACCGCCGTGCGGGCGCCGTTCGCCGGCCGGGTCCGCGGGGTGCTGGTCGGGCCGAACGTCCAGGTCGATGCCGGCGTCGCGCTGCTCGACCTGGAACGGACCGGTGGGGACGTCGAGGAGGCCTCGGGCGAGCGGATCGTGCTCCCCGGCCCCGCAGACGCGCAGCCCGACCCGCGCGAGACGGCGGCGCCGCTGCTGGCCGAGCTGGAGGCGCTGATCACCGGTTGGGACGTCAGCGCCGACCACGCCCGGGCGTTGGTCGCCGAGTACTGCACGGGCCGCAGCGAGCTGCCGGTGGACGACCCGGAACTGCTGCGCGGCGAGCTCGCCGTGCTCACCACGTTCGCCGACCTCTGCGAGCTGGCCCGCAACCGTCCGGCGAGCGAGGAGGAGGAAGCCGACCAGCAGGTGCACAGCCCGCGGGAGTACTTCCACGCCTACCTGCACTCCCTGGACGTCGAGCGGGAGGCGCTGCCGGAGAGCTTCCGCGCCCGGCTCTCCCGGGCGCTGCTGCACTACGACGTCCGCGACCTCGAACCGGGCCCGGCGCTGGAGGAGGCGGTGCACCGCATCTTCCTCGCCCAGCAGCGCATCGCCGACCAGCTCCCCGCGGTCCAGGCGCTGCTGGAGCGCTGGCTCGACGCCGGCAGCCCTCCTCCCGGGCCGTCCCGGGCCGAGGTGGGGGAGGTGCTCGACCGGCTCGTCACCGCGACCCAGTTGCGCTATCCGACCGTCGGTGACCTGGCCCGCGCCGTGCGCTTCCGCTGGTTCGAGGAGCCGGTGCTGCAGCAGGCCCGACAGCAGGTGCTCGACGAGGCCGACCGGCTGCTGACCGAGCTCGACGAGGCCGGCGCGCGCGGCGACACCGGCGCCGGCATGGCCCGGATCGAGACGCTGGTGGCGAGCCCCGAGCCCCTGATCCGGCTGCTGGGCCAGCGTGCCGGACGGCCGACGACGGAGCCCGACCCCGTGCTGGAGGTGCTGACCCGCCGCTACTACCGCAGCCGCGACCTGCAGCACGTGCGGACCTCCCTGCTCGGCGGTCACTCGTGCGTCTCGGCGGACTACGAGCTGAACGGGTCCCGGCTGCACCTGGTGGCCCTGATGGCCGAGCGGGAGGCCCTCCCTGCCGCGCTGTCCGCGCTCGCGGGGGCGGCCGAGGACGTCGCCGACCCGCCGCACCTGCTGGTGGACCTCTACCTGTCCTGGCCGGACCGCCCGGCGGACGCCGACACGATGGCGGCGGAACTGCGCGACCTGCTGGACGCCGTGGCGCCGCTGCGGACGGCCCGCCGGGTGACGGTGACGGTCTCCACCCCCGACGGTGACGTGGAGACCCTGACCTTCCGACCGGCGCCGGACGGCCCAGGAGCGGACGGCGTGGACGCGATCGGGCTCGTGGAGGACCGGATCATCCGTGGACTCCACCCGCTGACCGCGCAGCGACTCAACCTGTGGCGCCTGAAGAACTTCGACGGTGTGCGCCTGCCGTCGGCCGAGGACACGTACCTGTTCCACATCGGCGCGAAGGAGAACCCGAACGACGAACGGTTCATCGCGATGGCGGAGGTCCGCGACCTGACCCCGGTCCGGGACGACGCGGGGGAGGTCGTCGCGTACCCGACGGTCGAGCGGCAGCTCACGGCCTGTCTCGACGGGCTGCGCCGGGCGCAGTCCCAGCGCAGGTCACGCCGTCCCCTGGACCACAACCGGGTCTTCCTCTACGCCTGGCCCTCCATCGAGGTCCCGCTGTCGGAGCTCGCGAGCCTGGCGCGGGCATCGGCGCCGCTGACCGCCGGGGCCGGGCTGGAGGAGATCATCCTGCTGGCCCGGCTGGAGGAGGAGGGCTCCACGGCCCCCCGGGAGGTGGCGCTGCGCTTCGCCTACGCACCCGGCACCGGCGTGACCATGCGGGTGACCGACCGGCCGACCGAGCCGATGCGCCCCTTGGACGACTACACCCAGAAGGTGCTGCGCTCGCGCGCCCGCGGCACCGTGTACCCCTACGAGCTCGCGCCGCTGCTCGCCGGGCCGGGCGGCACGTTCGTCGAGCACGACCTGGACGACGCCGGCCGGCTGGTGCCGGTCGAGCGCCCACCCGGCCGCAACCGCGCCGGCATCGTGGTCGGCGTGGTGACCACGCCGACTCCCCGGCACCCCGAGGGCATGACCCGGGTGGTGCTCTTCGGCGACCCCACGAAGGCACTGGGCACCGTCGCCGTGCCCGAGTGCGCCCTCGTGGTCGCCGCGATCGACCTCGCCGAGGAACGGGGCATCCCGGTCGAGTGGTTCGCGCTGTCGTCCGGGGCCAAGATCTCGATGGACAGCGGCACCGAGAACATGGACGGGGTGGCGCGGGCGCTGCGCCGGCTGATCACGTTCACCCAGGCCGGCGGCGAGGTCAACGTCGTCGTCGCCGGCATCAACGTGGGTGCGCAGCCGTACTGGAACGCCGAGGCCACGATGCTGCTGCACACCAAGGGCATCCTGGTCATGACCCCGGACAGCGCGATGGTGCTCACCGGCAAGCACTCCCTGGACTACTCCGGGGGCGTGTCGGCCGAGGACAACTTCGGGATCGGCGGCTACGACCGGGTGATGGGGCCCAACGGGCAGGCGCAGTACTGGGCGCCGAACCTGACCGCGGCCGTCGAGCTGCTGTTCCAGCACTACGAGTACGCCTACGTCGCCCCCGGCGAGCGCTGGGCCCGCCCCTCCGACACCGGGGACCCGGTGGACCGGGACGTGCGCTCGTTCCCGCACCATCACCCGGCCAGCGAGTTCAGCACCGTCGGTGACATCTTCTCGGCCGAGGCCAACCCGGACCGGAAGAAGGCCTTCGACATCCGGACGGTCATGCGGGCCGTCACCGACCAGGACCACCCCGTCCTCGAGCGCTGGGCCGGCATGGCGGACGCCGACACCACCGTCGTCCAGGACGCGCACCTGGGCGGCCACCCCGTCACGGTCCTGGGGATCGAGTCGCGGCCCATCCCGCGGCGTGGCAGCTTCCCGGCGGACGGTCCCGACCAGTGGACCGCCGGCACGCTGTTCCCGAAGTCGTCGAAGAAGGCCGCGCGGGCGATCAACGCGTGCAGCGGCAACCGTCCGCTGGTGGTGCTGGCGAACCTGTCCGGCTTCGACGGCTCGCCGGAGTCGTTGCGCAACGTGCAGTTGGAGAACGGGGCCGAGATCGGCCGGGCGATCGTCAACTTCGACGGCCCGATCGTCTTCTGCGTCGTCTCCCGCTACCACGGCGGTGCCTTCGTGGTGTTCTCCGGCGCCCTCAACGACAACATGGAGGTGCTGGCCGTCGAGGGCTCCTACGCCTCGGTGCTGGGCGGGGCGCCGGCGGCCGCGGTGGTGTTCACCGGCGAGGTCGACAAACGCACCGCCGCCGACCCCCGCGTGCGCGACCTGGAGGCCTCGGTGGCCGCGGCCGACGGGGTGGAGCAGGCCCGGCTGCGGGTGGAGCTCGCCACCCTGCGCAGCACGGTCCGCTCGGAGAAGCTGGGCGAGGTCGCCGCCGAGTTCGAGGCGGTGCACGACATCCAGCGGGCCCGCGAGATGGGCTCGGTGCACGCCATCATCCCCGCCGCCGAGCTGCGCCCCCGCCTCATCGACGCCGTGGAGCGAGGGATGCAGCGCGCCACGCAGGACTCGTCGCACGCACTCCAGGAGGAGTCGACATGAACGCCTTCGCGCTCAACAAGCACGGTCGTCTGGTACTGCCCTCGAACATCTTCCCGCAGCTGGACTTCTCCACCATGGAGACCCTGGAGCAGCTCGACAGCGTCATCCGGCGGGACTTCGAGACCAAGGCACCCAGCGGCACCGACATCCTGGACAAGGTCCGGGTCGGCGGCTACGAGAGCCGGTACGCCCTGATGCGCGACCTCGCGCTCAACCTGTTCTGGGCCAACCGCTTCGCGATGACCATGTACGACAAGCGGCCGACGCGCTGGGCCGACGTGCCGCGGACCCGCACCGACGTGTTCCTGCCCGTGCTGGAGCCGTGGGAGGACGGCGACACCAAGATCGCCGCCGTCCAGGCGGCCTACCCGACGCTGCCGGCCCAGTGGGACGAGTCCGTCGAGGACCGGATCTTCGGGATCCTGTTCGACGTCTTCGGCAACCGCAGGAACCACGCGACCACGCTCCCGGCCGTCAAGCCCACGGTCGCCCAGTTCCTGGAGACGCCGGCCAACCTCACCTTCCGGCTGCCGGACTACGACCCGGACTACCCGGTCCACGACTACACCGACATCCTCGACTGCGACGAGGAGGTGCCCGAGCTCGAGGCGCTGCTGCGGTGGGCGATGGTGCTGCACAACCAGTACCCGTGGGACCGGGCGCAGGTGGAGCTGGTCGAGGCCGGTCAGCTGGCCGACGACGACTACGTGGTGACCTTCCACCCCCGGGACGCCGAGGTGCGGGCCTTCCTGCGGCGCCTGGACGCCGGCGTCCGGAGCCGTCCCGCGGCGCCCGCGCGGGAGAGCCGGCCACCGGTGCGCCCCTTCCCGGAGATCGACGTGCGCCGGCAGTTCACCGTCCTGCCCCGCCTGGAGTCGCTGGCCGCCGTGCACGGCGATCAGGTCTGCAGCAACGAGGACCTGATCCGCAACTCCGCCTACAACTGGTCGCCGATGGGCGCCGACGAGATCGGCGCCAAGACCGGCATCCGGCAGCGCGAGTACAGCTCGCTGAGCCTGGAGGAGCTCGGCCTGCAGGCCGCGCAGGCGGCGCTGGCGAAGGCGGGTCGGGAGCCGGAGGAGATCGGCGGCGTCCTGGTGTGCACCTGCACCAGCTCCCGGCTGATCCCCTCGCTGGCCACCTACATCTGCGGGCAGCTCGGCATCCACCAGACCCATGCCGCCTACGACATCGTCGCGGCCTGCGCCGGGATGCCGTACGGGCTGGCCGAGGCGACCCGGTTGCTGCAGGAGGTGGACCGGCCGGTCCTCGTGGTCTGCGTCGAGAAGTTCTCGGACAAGATCGGCAACGTCCGCACGTCCCGGATGATCTTCGGGGACGGCGCCGCGGCGATGGTCGTCGGTCCGGCGCCGGACGGCGCGGCTCCGGACTTCCACTACCTGCAGACCTACGCCAGCGGCCCGGCCAGCGAGGTCAACTCGATCATCTGGCCCAACCCGGTGTTCGACAACAACATCACCGTCTTCGGCCCGCACGTGAAGGCGCTGGCGGGCCGCTACCTCGCGCAGATGATCGAGGAGATCACGGCCCTGCCCGACCCCGACGGCCGGGCGGGCTCCCTGTTGGAGAGCATCGACCTCATCGTCCCGCACCAGGCCAACAAGACCATGGTGCTGCAGCTGGCCGAGCAGGCCGGGCTCACGCCCGACCAGCTGTACTTCAACATCGAGGAGGTCGGCAACACCTCGTCCGCGAGCATCCCGCTGGCCATCCACGACGCGGTGCGGGACGGCGTCATCACCGCACCGGTGCGCATCTTCGCGCCGGGCTTCGGGGCCGGAGCCGTGGCCGGCTACACCGTCCTGACGCTGGACCCTGCGGTCGTCGCCGTACAGGAGGGGGCCGCCCCGGACCTCGATCACGCCGAGCCGGCCCTCCCGGAGTCGGACGGGGCCTCGCCGGCCTCGGAGGACATGCGGGTGGCCTTCGGGTGACGGCGCGCGCCGGCCGTCCACGCCTGTGAGCAGGCCGGCGTGAGCAGGCCGCCATGAGCACCCGCGAGGTGCGTGGCGCGGACGGGACCGCCCTCCGCGCCTGGTGCAACGACGGCACGGGCATCCCGGTGCTGCTGTGCAATGGCCTGGGCGCTCCGCCCGCGGCCTGGCCGCGGATCGTCGCCCCGGACAGCGGTTACCGGGTGGTCAGCTGGTCCCAGCGCGGCCTCGGCGGTTCGGAGCGCCCGGCCGACCGGAGCCGGGTGCGGGTCGAGGACCACGCCGACGACGCACGAGCCGTGCTCGACGCCTACGGGATGCGCTCGGCGATGGTGGTGGGCTGGTCCCTCGGGGTCAACGTGGCGTTCGAGCTGGCCCTGGAGGACCCGGCCCGGGTGAGCGCCGTGCTCGCCGTCGCCGGCGTCCCGGGGGGCAGCTACTCCGCCCTGTTCGGCACCTATGGCGTGCCCCGACGGCTGCGGTCGCCGATGGGCCGGCTGGGCAGCCGGCTGTTGCCGGTCATGGGGCCGCTGCTGCCGCTGGTGTCTGCCAGCCTGCCGCCCTGGCAGGAGCTGCTGTCCCTGGCGGCGCTGCGCGGACCCGCGCAGGAGGCGGCCCACCCGGGCCTGTTGCGCGCGGTGCTGCACGAGTTCGCCGGGAACGACTGGTCCTGGTTCCGGTACCTCGCGGACGCCACCGCCCAGCACGCGCCACTCGACGTCACCCGGGTGGCCTGCCCGGTCACCTTCGTGGCGGGCCGCTACGACTCCCTGGTCGACGTCGCCGACGTGCACAGGGCAGCTCGGTCGGTGCCGGGGGCCCGGCTCCGCGAGATGGCCGGCACGCACTTCCTGCCGTTGCAGTACCCGGAGGCGATGGCCGAGGAGCTGCGGCGGCTCTCCGGCCGTACGCCCCGCCGCGGCTGATCCTCGAGGCCGGCGCGGTGCGGGGACGTACCGGGGGCAGCACTGCGCCATCCCGCGGACGTCTTGTGAGCCGCTGCTGCCGGAGGTGGTCGCGGTCGGCTACCGGGCGGCGGGCACAGTTCGACGGTGATGCCGGACTTGTGACCAGGACCGCTGCTGGCAAGGCGCTCGCTCAGGCAGGCGTCCGAGTTGGGTGTCGGCAGCATGATGTGCTTCCAGCTGTTCATCACCGGCGACCAGCTCGGGGCGTTCAACCTGTACTCCCGCACACCTCGGGCCTTCGACGACGAGAGCCAGGAGATCGGTCAGATGCTGGCCGCGCACGCCGCCGTCGCGCTGGCCGGCGCCGAGAACGAGACCGTGGGGGCAACTCGGTCGCAGGGAACGCAGGCCCGCCTGGCGGCCGGGGTACGACCGTCCGGTCCCGCTAGACCTGCGGGTGGGGGTCTTCTCCACGTTCCCGGGCGCGAGCAGCACCGGGCATCCCGGACAGCACTTGGTGCAGGTCGTCGAGCACCTCGAGCATCGCGTGCAGATCAGCCGGCATCCCGCGAAGTTCCGCGCGTGTGGGGAGGTCGTCGTCCACTGCCGAGACCATCCGCGGCACCCGGTCGGCCAACGCCGCCAGGTGCGCCGTCCGCTCCTCGGTGAACAGCACCGGCAGCCGCTCGAGCAGCGACGCCAGCGCTTCCGGCCCGGCCGCGGCCAGTGCCTGGTCGAGGTGGAGGAAGACCCGGGCGGCAGCCGCCACACGATCGTCGGAAGGCAGTCCTTGCATCGAGTCCAGGCGGTCCTCGGCCAGCAGCCGGTCCAGTCCTGCGCCCACCCGGCTCAGTCGCTCGTCGTGCAGGACCTCGTCGGCACGGTCGAGCACGCGCCGCGCGCGATCGCCCGCGAGTACGACGTCAAGGCGGTCCAGCAGCCGCTCGACCCGCCCGTCGGCGGCCAGGTCCAGCAGCCGCTCGGCCCGGCCGTCGGAGGCGATTTCCAGCAGGCGGTCCAGACCCGGGTTCGACAGCACCCGTTCCAGGGCATCGCCCAGCCGGTCCAGCCGGCGGGAGGACGCGAGCCGGTCGATCGCCTCCAGCGCTCTGGGCAGGAGATGGGAACGCGACGCCAGCTCGTCCAGCGCCTGTGCCGTCGCCTCCACCCGGGCGGGTGTCAGCGCGGCGTCGAGCCGGTCGACGAGTCCCCCGACGGCGGCGGTCCGCTCCGGGGTCAGGACGGCAGCGAGCCGCTCGAGCAGCTCCGAGGCGGTGTCGATCACGGGTGGCACCGCCCGGGCCACGTACGGCGCGCGGTCGAGCAGCGCGGACACCTTCGTCAGGACGTCGTCCACTCGGGGCACCAGCGCTTCCACCCGAGGCGCGGCAGCGGCTGCTGACCGGAGGGCATCGACGACTGAACGCGGGACGTCGAGAAGGTCAACAGGACTGGGGAGCGGCAGACGCACATGCGGGCTCTACCCAGCGCAGCCTCGGTCACCACTTGGCGGATCGCGTTAGATTCGCCGGGTGGACCGGGCGAAGCTTCCGAGACTCAGCGCGCACCGGGAGGGGACCGGACCGACCCTGGTGCTCCTTCCGGGCCTCGCCAGTCACATCGGCGAGTTCGGCACCGTGCTGCCGGAGTTGGCCCGGCGGTACGAGGTGCTGGCGCTCGACCTCCCCGGCCAAGGCGGATCCCCCGCACTGCCCGCTTCCCTGAGGCCAGACATCGGGGCACTGACCGACGCCGTGGAGCGGGAGCTCGATCGGCAGGGGGTTGCCGTGGCACACGTACTGGGGGTCTCCCTGGGTGGCCGCATCGCCCTGGAGCTGGCCCGACGCCACCGCACGGCGTCCGTGGTCGCCATCGCGCCGACCGGGCCAGTGACCCCGCCTGAGCGGGCTTACCAGGCGACCATGTTCGTGGGTGCACGACTGGCCACCGCAGCCCTGGCCCCGGTGGCCGGCCCGCTGATGCGCCTCGTCGTCCCGCGCACGGCGCTGCTGGGCTTCCTGCGGTTCAGGGGGTGGCGCACGCCGGCGGACGAGGCGGCCGCGCTGGTCCGCGAGTTCGCAACCGCTGCGGACTTCTGGCGGCTGCTGCGGTACGCCGTCCTGCCTGAGGCGACGCTGGACTACCGGATGGTCGACTGCCCGGTGGTCATCGCCCAGGGCACCCAGGACGTGATCGCCGCCAGCCAGTCGGCGTGGCTGGCGGCCCTCGTACCGGGCGCCCGGTTCCGTCTGCTGCCCTTCGCCGGCCACAGCAGCATCGCCGACGTTCCGCAGCGGGTCATCGCCCTGGTGGCCGAGGCCGTGGACGCTGCCGCTTCGCGGTGAGCGGGAGGGCCGCCGGCCGGCCGCGCGGGTCAGCGGAGCAGGGGCTTGAGCACGAAACCGGCCACCGCGAGCGCCTCCGTGGCCAGCGGGATGCGGTTCAGCAGCGGCTGTCGTCGCAGGGTCGTGTACAGGCTCCGTGACCAGGCGCTGGCGTCGAATCCGTCGCGGCCGGTGTTGTGGTGGTCCAGCGGAGCGAAGAGGTTGTCGGGCGCGTCGGCGGGCTTGGGCTCTCCCGTGTCGTGTGCCTCGAATGCGAACCGGACCAGGAGGGCGTCGACCAGGCGGGGCGCGAACTTCTCCCCGAGGATGAGCGCCTTGGCCGATCCGCCGACCACCATGTCCCGGACAGGGTGCTGGGCTGCGTACAGGACCGCGTCCACGACGACGTCGGGCTGGTAGATCGGCGGGGGCGCGACGGGCTTGACGCCGATCTTGGTTCGGGCTTGGTCGAACAGGGGGGTGTTGATCGTCGCCGGCATGACGTTGGTGACGCTGATCGGCAGGTCCGCCCGCTGCACCTCCATCGCAGCGTTTCGACGAATCCGTCGATGCCGTGCTTGGAGGCGCTGTAGGCGGTCTGCAGCGGCACGCCCCGCTTGGCCCCCATCGACGAGATGTGGATGAGGGCTCCGCCCTTCCGCTTCAGGTGCGGGAGAGCGGCCATGGCACCGTGAACCTGGCCCATGAGGTTCACGTCGATGACGCGCTGGAACTCCTCCGGTGTCGTCTCGTCGAACGGGGCGACCAGCAGGACCCCGGCGGCGTGCACCCATGTGTCAAGTCCGCCGTACTCGGTCACCGCGCGCTGGGCCACGCGTTGCATCTGCGCGGGGTCGGTCACATCGGCCAGCTCGGCCACGGCCTCTCCGCCGTCGGCCCGGACCTGTTCGACGAGCGACCGCAAGCCGGCCTCTCCCCGGGCGGCAACGACGACCTTCGCCCCCCTTCGCGGCGAACCGGACGGCGGTGGCGCGACCGATCCCACTCGATGCGCCCATCACGACGACGACCTGGTCCCGTATCGGCTTCAACACTGGCTGCGGCATGACCCACCGGTACCCGGTGGCCCGTAGAGCGACGCCCGGACGCCCGGAGCTGTGGCGAACCCGCCCGTGGCCCGGGCGGTGTAGTGCCCGCCCCCCTGGACCCACGAGAGCGTGGCGCGGAAACGGAACCAGCTGGCGGTGGGTCCAGAGCGGTCGACCAGCTCGGTCGTCCGCATCTCGCCCTCGGACGGGGGGTACCCGCGAGCGACATCCGGCCTCTCGTCGTCCTCACGGTGAGCGCGGGCGCCCCTGAGGCCGGTGGCCCGGCCGACCAGAGCGCCCTGGTCATCCACGTGCGACCGTCATCACGCCCGCCGTCGGGCTGCACGACCGCCTGGATCGTGCTCGGCCTGTCCGGGTCGTCGGCACCGCGTCCTCGGCGGTCCCCGCCACCGGCTCAGCGGTCCGCGTCTCCGGGGCGGACCAGCCCGTTCTCGTAGCCGTAGACCACTGCCTGCGCACGGTCGCGCAGGTGCAGCTTCTGCAGCACCCGGCTCACGTGGCTCTTGGTCGTCTGTTCGGCGATGAACAGCTCCGCGGCGATCTCGGCGTTGGAATGCCCGCCCGCCATCAGCGTCAGGACCTCCCGCTCCCGCTCGGTCAGCCCGTTCATCGCCGGGTCGGGCGGTCGGGCGGTGGTGCGGGCGTCGACGAACTGCTCGATCAGCCGGCGGGTCACCCCCGGCGCCAGGAGGGCCTCACCGCCGGCGACCACGCGGATCGCGCGCAGCACCTCCTCGGGTTCGCTGTCCTTGAGCAGGAAGCCGCTGGCGCCGGCCTGCAGCGCGGCGTAGACGTAGTCGTCCAGGTCGAAGGTGGTCAGCACCACGACCCGCGGCCGGTGGCTGTTCGGCTGGTCTGCGGCGAGCATGCGTCGCGTCGCCTCGAGCCCGTCGAGGACGGGCATCCGCACGTCCATCAGCACGACGTCCGGCCGCAGGCTCCGGGCCACCGCGAGCGCCCGTTCCCCGTTCTCCGCCTCGCCGACGAGGGTCATGTCCTCCTGGGCGTCGACGACGGAGCGGATGCCCAGCCGGATCATCGACTGGTCGTCGACGACGAGCACGCGGATCACGGAGCAGCACCTGGTCCGGCCGCCACGCCGTGGTCGGGCAGGTCGGTCGCGACGGGGACCTCCGCCGCCAGCGGCAGGTGGGCATCCACCTGCCATCCGCCACCGGGTACGGGGCCCGCGCTCGACCAGCCCCCCAGCAGCGCTGCGCGTTCGCGGATGCCGATCAGCCCGTGGCGAGCCCGGGTGGGGTCGCGGAGGTCCATGCCCGGACCGGGCGGAGCGACCGGGGAGGCGGTCCGTGGGTTGGTGACCGTCAGCTCGATCGCGTGTCCCTCCGGTGCGAGCCGGACGTCGACCGTCGCCGACGCACCCGGAGCATGCCGGACGACGTTGCTCAGCGCCTCCTGGACCACCCGGTACGCCGCCGCCTGCACGATCTCCGGGACCTCCCGGGTCGCCAGCGCCGGGTCCACCGTCAGCCGGGCCGCCGTTCCGCCGCGCGCCGTTCCGGCGACCAGCTCGGGCAGGTCGGCCAGTGTCGGGGTCGGCGTGACCGGGGCGTTCGCCCCGTCGTCCCGCAGCACGCCGAGCAGCTGGCGCATCTCCGCCATGGCGGCCTTGGCCGAGCCCGCGATCTGCTGCAGCTCGGCGGCCGCCTCCGGGCCCAGGTCGGGAAGCCGGAAGCGTGCGGTGCTGGCCTGCATGTGCACGACCGACATCGTGTGCGCCACCACGTCGTGCAGCTCCCGGGCGATCCGGGTGCGCTCCTCCACCAGTGCCCGCCGGGCCTGCTCGACCGCCACGTCCCGCTGGGCCACCAAGAGCTCACCGGCCAGCCGGGACCGCTGCTGCCGCACCGACCCGCCCACCAGCACCAGCAGGGCGCTGGCCGCGTAGACCGCGACGGTGATGTCGCCGGCGGTCTCGCTGCCCCACTCCCGCACCTGGACGGCCATCAGGCCGGCGAGGCCTCCGAGCGAGGCGCCCCAGACCAGGGCGGCCGGCCGCCAGCCGCGGCAGACCGCGAGCAGTCCGACGTGCGCCACGAGCAGCAGGACACCCGGGACCGTGAGCGGCCAGGGATGCCCGTCCACGGGGTCGACCGCCAGGGCGGTGGCCGCCGCCGCCACGAACTGGACGGCGGTGGCGAGCAGTGGACGGCGCAACGCCAGCGGGAGCGCGAGGCCCTGCAGCAGGCCGAGCGGTATCCCCACGGCGAGCGCCAGGCCGTAGGTACCCGTCGTGGTCGGTATCTGCAGGAGGACCAGCAGGACCCCGGCGATCGCCGTGCCCGCCGTCCAGGACCTCGCCGGGGCACGGCCGTCCGGCCGGGTCACCGCCATCCGTCGTCCACCTGCCGCTCCTCCGCCGTCCGGACGGGCACCGGCCCGCCGGCGATCCCCCTCCGCGGGCTCTCCTGCGTGCACGCTAGAGCGTCGCGGAGGGACCGTCGTCCCTCTCCCGAGCGGGGGACCCCCCTACCGCGGTACGGGTCCGCCCCCCTGGTGAAGCCACCGCGGAGCCATGCCGAACAGCTCCGCAGGCCGACGACCACGGCGTCCTCGCCGTCCTAGCTTCTCCTCGCCGCCGGAGGGTCCGGCGGTTGATCCGCCCCGTCGCCCGGGGCGGGTCGGGAGGGAGCAGCGACCAGGTGCAGCCCCATCTCGTCCTGGCGGTGCTGATGCTGCTGGAGGGACCGGCCACCACGGTGGCGGCCGGTTCGATGGTCGGCGCCGGTGTGCTGGCGCTGCTGCCCGTGTGGCTGCTGGCCGTCTCCGCCGACGTCGTCGGCGACAGCCTGCTGTACGCCCTCGGCCGGAGCGGGCGGCATCGGCGCATGCTCCCCCTGCTCGCGCGGCTCGGTGTCCACGGAGCCCGCGCAGCGCAGCTCCGGGAGGACGTGCGTCGACGCCTCCCTCGCGTGGTGGTCGGCGCGAAGCTGGTCGACATCGGCGCCGTTCCGGCCTTCCTCGCGGCCGGCCTGGCCGGCGTGCCCTACCGCCGCTTCCTCGGCTGGGTCGCGTTCACCAGCTCCGCGCGAGCGGCCGTGCTGGTCGCCCTCGGCCTGCTGGCGGGTCCGCACATCGCGGGGATCACCAGCTCGCCCTGGGCCTTCGTCGCGCTCAGCGCGGCACTGGGCGGCTGCGTGCTCGCCGTCTCGCTCATCGCCAAGAAGCTCATCGCCAAGAAGTCGTCCTCCCTACGAACTCGAGGGGTTCTCCCGTGAAGATCCTGATCGCCGCCGACACCTATGCGCCCGACGTCAACGGCGCCTCGTACTTCGCCCAGCGGCTGGCCGCCGGCCTGGCCACCGAGCACGAGGTGCACGTGCTCGCCCCGTCCCGGAGCCGCCACAGCACCTCCGCGCAGGCCACCGGAGGCGTCACCGAGCACCGGGTGCGTTCTGTGCCGGTGCTGCTCCGCCGCGGCTTCCGGATCTGCTCGCCCGCCGGGTTGCAACGCCGCGTCCGAGCAGTGCTCCAGACGGTGCGACCGGACGTGGTGCACGTCCAGAGCCACTTCCTGGTGGGACGGGCGGTGCTCCGTGCGGCGCGCGCGCTGGGCATCCCCGTGGTCGCCACCAACCACTTCATGCCGGAGAACCTGCTGCACTACGTGCCCGGTGGCGCCGCCGTCCGGCGCCGGGCGCACCAGTGGGCGTGGCGGGACGCCGCCGGCGTGCTCGCCCTCGCCGACGTGGTCACCAGCCCCACGCCGTTCGCCGCGGCGTTGGCCGAATCGGCCGGTGTCCCCGGGCCGGTGCTGCCGATCTCCTGCGGGCTGGACCTGGACCGCTTCGCCCCCGGGCGCGACGGTGCCCGGTTCCGCCGGTCGCACGGCCTGCCGTCGGGTCCCGTCCTGGCCTCCGTCGGCCGGCTGGACCCGGAGAAGAACGTGCACGAGCTCATCGAGGCGCTCGCCCTGGTCCGGGCGCGGTCGGACCTCCACCTGCTCGTCGTCGGGGACGGTTCGGAACGCACCAGGCTCGAGGCGCTGGTCGCCGAGCGGGGCGTGGCGGGTGCGGTGACCTTCACCGGCGTCCTGAGCGACGCCGAGCTGCCCGAGGCCTACGCGGCCGCGGACTTCTTCGGCATGGCCGGCACCGCTGAGCTGCAGAGCCTGGTGACCCTGGAGGCGATGGCCACCGGGCTGCCGGTGCTGGGCGTCGACGCCGGTGCGCTGCCGCACCTGGTGCACCACGGGCGGACCGGCTGGCTCTACCGGCACGGCGACGTCGAGGAGCTCGCCGAGCGGCTGACCGCCCTGCTGGACGACCCGGCGTCCGCCCGGCGGATGGGCCGGCGCGCCCGGGCCGTCGCCGCAGAGCACGACCTGGGCGCCACGCTCAGCGCGTTCGTCGGCCTCTACGACGCCTGCCTCCGCTCCCGCACGGCGGACCAGCCCCGCCGCGATGTCCTGGTGCCGACATGACCGCGCTCTCGGCGCCGCCGCGACCCGGGCCGGCGACGGCCGTCGCGGCGGACGTCCACCCGGTCCCGGGAACCAGCAGCCGGTCCGCGCCGTGGTTGCCGGTCGTCCTGCTCGGGGTGGCCGTCGCCGTCCTGGCCGGGATCGGCACCGACGTCGTCGGCGGCGACACCCTCGACGGCATGCTCAGCGACGCCGTGCACCGGCCCGCCGGCGGCTGGTGGCTCGCGGGGTGCATGGTGGGGCTGGAGATCGCGGCGGCCGGTACGGCCCTCGGCGTGCACCGCCGCCTCGGGGCCGGTGCCCGGCGGACCGCGGTGCTCGGACTGCTGGCGCTGTGGTCGGTCGGCCTCGCCGCGGTGGCCGCGTTCCCCACCGACCTGCCCGGGCTCGACACGACGGCGTGGGGACGGGTGCACCAGGTGGCGGCCGCCGTGGCGATGGTGGTGCCGTCGGTCGTCGGGCTCCTGGTCGCGGCGACCTGTTCGCCCCCGGCTCGCCGCGCCCTGCGCGGTGCGGCGGTCGGCCTCGGCGGGCTGGGCGCGTCCTTCCTGGCCCTGCACGTCCCCGTCGTGTTCGCGGGCGCCGATCCGGCGTCGGGCATCGGGCTGGTCGAGCGGCTGCTGCTGGCCGGCACGGCGACGACCGCCGTGCTCGTCGCCGCGGGCCTGGCCGGCATCGAGGCTCCGCCGCCCGCCGCCGAGGGAGGTCTCCGGTGACCTGGCTGACCGACCTGCTGGGGGCCGTCCTCGGCTCCCCGTGGGTCTACCTGGCGATCTTCGGGGCGCACTGGAGCTGGGCCCCGAGAGCTCCGCCGGGCCGGCCAGCCGATGCAGTCCTTCAGGCAGTCGACGGGTATGCCGATACCAGAGCCAGGAGAACCCCCACCGGCCTGATGACCGTGGGGGTTCAACTCGGTGTCCGAGGGGCGACTCGGTACCTCCGCACACGCCTGCGGTCGGACACCTGACCCCGATCGGTCTGGAGCCGTCCGGGGCAGCCGCCGCATCTCCGGCCAGGAGAGCTCCGGCTCGCGGACAGGGACCGACGGCCCTGTCGCAGAGCCCCGCCAGGGGGGAGACTCGGGGGAGTCCCGTGCTCCGCTCGGACCCGAGTCGCGCCTTGGTCGGTCCCGACCGCCTCTTCCCGACCTGATTCGAGGACCTCATGACCAGCTCAGCACCGCGACCGGCCGACGCCGAGCGCTTGGACCTGCACAACGCGAGCCTCGACGCGTCGGCCGCGGCTGCCGGCCACTGCGGCATGACAGACCTGCACACCGGCCGCGTCTGCCAGGAGCCACAGGATCACGACGGCAGTTGCGCCTTCGTCGCACCGTCCCATGGGCCGTCTGCCACGACGCCCGACACCCGGTGAGGTGATGAGCCGGCTGGCTCCGGCAGGCCACTCGGCACGACAGCGATCGACCCCCGGTGGACGCTCGGTCACCCGATCGCCTTCGGCGGTCACCGGTGACTGCCCACGGAGGACACGACGCGGTCCGTCGACGGCCGCGGTGATGGGCAGCGCCCCGGGCGCGGCCGGCTTCGCCGTCCAGGGACTGCCCCGGTTCACCTGACCGTTGCCTGTGCGGCGACGACGAACGGGATCGGAAGAGCAAGGTCAGCCAGTCGGCCGATGTGGTCCTTCAGGCATCGATTGAACCCGCCGATGGCGGGAACGGAAGAACCCCCACCGGCTTGAGGCCGTGGGGGTTCGTCTCGGTGTCCGAGGGGGGACTTGTGTCCTCAACGTGGGGAAGGTTCCCCGTGGTCGAGTTGTCCACGGTGGTCACCTCCTGACGCGACCGTACAGGTCACCGCCTTGTCGGCCCGGATGCGTGAGACTGCCTGCCGTGGCCGACCAGCAGGACGAGACGACGTGGTTCCCGAGCGACAGGACGACGCCGTTTCTCGAGCGTGTGCGCGCTCTCGCGCCCGTGCGGCTCGGGCACCTCATCGAGCCTGGCGACACTTGGGAGACCGACTACGCCGGGTGCCTGCTCATGGTGGACGTGCCCGGCATCCCCGACGGCGGTTTGCTCGGCACCAGCAACCACATCCAGGTCGCCTGGGACGACGGTGCGCTCGGCGGCTATTGGGGGGACGTTCACCTTTGGGACGGCTTCGATGAGCGGGACGAGGAGGCGCTGGTTGTCCGCGGAGCAACGCTGACCGATGACGAGGCTGCGGACGCAGCCGTTGCATGGCTCGCGCGGCAGCTGACCCGGCCGCTGGACCACCAGGTATGGAAGCGGGGCAACCAGGTCGTCGGGCAGCGGTGGGTCCTCGCAGACACCGGACGCGAAATCGGCCGGCGGGGGAGCCGGCTGGCCCGGCGGGGGTCGCCCACGGTCGTGACCCGGCTGCGGCCGCTGGGCGTGTAGCGGCGGGGCACAGGTCACTGTCCGCACCGCAGGTCCACTCGCAGCGCCGAGCACCGTACTTCCGCTATGCGTGCCGGGTTGAGGTCGTAGACCTGGACGCCGCGCACGTCGGGACCGCTGGCGAGCAAGCCCCAGCCAGGGGATGACAGCGCGATGCGCGCCGCCTGGTCGTTGCCCTGGCCGAGGATGGCCTCGGACTGCCAGCGGTCGCCGCAGCGAAGGGCGAGGCGGTGGGCCAGCAGCGCCCGCGTGCCGGTGTCCAGCTCCACCGGCCGTGGCGGACCGGCGCGATGCGCCGGCCGGTGCGGGGGTTGGTGCCGCCGGAGACGACGAGGTCCAAGTCGGCCTGGGAGACGGTGCCGATGACGAGGGCGTGGACGCGGACCAGGCCGCGCGCCTGGTACTCCATCACCCGGACGACGCGGAGACGTTCGCCCAGGACGCGGCCGAGCTTCTGCCAGGTGACGGCCGCGAGGCGGCCGGCGGCTGCGTTGTAGGCGGCGGCGAGGTCGTAGCGGTAGGTGGCCTCGTCCAGCGGGAGGCCGAGGAGCGGGTCGCCGTCGCGGTGCCTCCGGCCGCAGCGGCAGGTGCGGACCTTGCCCTGCTTGCCGCCGCTGCGCCGCTGGGAGTGGACCTGGCCAAGGACGTGCGCGCCGGGACCGGTGAGGGTGACGAAGGTGGCGGGCAGTGCCCGACCGGTGTCCGGGTCGGTCAGGCCGGCGCGGATGAGCACGGGCGTCGGCGGCGTAGAGCGCTGAGCACGACGGGCACTGGGAGGCGAGCCGGCTGCCGCAGCGGCGCTCGACCGCCTTGCGGCCGAGTACCTCCCCGGTCGAGGCATCGACCTCGGTGCCGGCCAGTTGGACGGGTCGGGCGCAGGGGCCGTGGGTGCTGCTGTGGGCGGGTTCGGTGGCGGTCACCGCCGGGACAGTCCGGCGGCACCGCCCTCGCGCCAGGAGCCGTCAGGTCACCCGGCGCGAGGGGCGAACGTCAGGTGGCGAGCGGGTGCGGCTCCCCGGTGATGGCGGCCAGGACCCGGGCAACGTCGCCCACCTGGGCCTTGATGTACGTGGTGGTGGCGTCGGCCGGCTCGGCGTGGCCGGCGTAGGCACGGGCGATGCCGTAGGACCCGCCGACCCGCTCCGCCGCCGTAAGTGCGGTGTGCCGCAGCCAGTGCGGGCTGACGCCGTACTGCGCTGCCCAGGGCAGCGACCGCTGCCAGCGGTCGGCCAGGGTGTTGTAGCGGCGGCGGGTCAGCGGCGCGCTCTCCTCTTGGTCGCGACGCGGCCGGTAGCGGAAGACCTGCTCGCCTGGGTCCCTGACACCCCGGACGGCAGCGTGCTCGGCGAGGGCCGTGAACAGCGTGGGGCTGACCGGCTGCCATCGGGCCTTTCCACCCTTCTCGCGCAGGCGCACGCACAGCCGCGCCTCGTCGAGGTCGGCCAGGGTGAGAGCGAGCGCACCGCCTCGGCGCGCGCCGGTCTCCGCGTGGAAGCGCAGCAGGAGCGTGTCGAGCACCGGGTCGTTCCCGCCGGTGCGGGTGACCTCGTCCAGTTCGCGGAGCTCCTTCTCGGTGAGCGCCCGCCGCTGGCTCGGGGGACGCACCGGCTTCTGACTGCGGCGGCCGGGTTGTCGGAGCGGAGGCCGTCCTCGACCGCGCAGCGGAAGAACGCGCGCAGGGCCGCGACGCAGTTCTCCTCGGCACTGGCGCCACCCTGGCCATTGCGGCGCTGGACGGCGTTGGCGCGGGCCGACTGCGCCAGGGCGCGCAGCTTGCTCGTGGTTACCTCGGTGATGCGGTCGTCCCCGTGCTCGCGGACCAGGAGGTTCCAGTACGTCGAGTACGTCCGGCGAGTGCCTGGCGTGGCCGCCGCGAGCACTGCCGGCGCGTAGTCGCAGACCGTGGGTTCCGCCGAGGCTGCGCTCGGCTGCATGCCAAGGCCGGCCGCGAGCGCCTTGATGACGCCGGCGGCGGTCGGGTCGGCCAGCAGGGCCGCGAGGTCGTCGGGGGTGAGGGAGTCAGGCGCAGGCATCGAGCACCACCAGGGAGTCGAGAAGGGCAGTGGAGGAGAGAACGAGGACGCCGTCGGCGGGGGAGGCCGACAGCAGCAGAACCTCACCGGCGGCCCAGCCGCGGAACTTCCGCAGGGCGTCTGGAGTGGCGTCCACCAAGGTGGTGTGCGACGGCCCCGGTGACCAGCGGGCCCTCCACATAGAGGCGGCCACCGCGTGATCTTCTGGATGACCTACCACAGTCCTTCAGGAGAGCTACGCGATGACCGC
>NZ_JAAKGN010000049.1:0-29179 GCF_011039295.1 Modestobacter sp. KNN46-3
CTGCCCGGAGGCGCCGACGGCCAGCACGACGCTGGGGGCGCGCTCGGTGACGACGGTGGCGCGGACAGCCCGTCCCATCGCCAGGAAGGCCCCTGCGTCGGGAGGCAGGCCGGTCAGCCGGGCGGCCAGCCGGCGGTGGACCGCTCCGGTGGCCTGACGCACCCGGGACTCGTACCGTCCCCGCCGCCCGGCGAAGACCGCACCCACGTCGCCGCGGGCCAGCCGGTCCAGCAACTCGGGCACCGCCTCGGGAGGGTCCTGGAGGTCGGCGTCGAGGCACACCCACGCGTCGGCCTCCGGCTCGTCCGCGAGGCCGTGGGTGAGGGCGGCGTGCTGGCCGACGTTGACCGACAGGGCCGTGACCGCGATCCGCGGATCGGCCCGGGACAACTCCTCGGCCACCGCCAGGCTGTCGTCGGGCGAGGCATCGACGACCAGGCGCAGCCGCCAGTCCCGCCCGGTCAGCGCGCCGGCCAGCCGCTCCGCCAGCGGACGGAGGGTCGCGGCGTTGCCGTACACCGGGACGATGACGGCGACGCGGGATCGGGTCACCAACCCGCGGTCCCGCTGCCCCCGGCCGCCGGGCCCTCCTGGCCCCCGGAGCTGGCCCAGGTCAGGGTCAGGCCGGCGGCCAGGTCGACGGTCGGTCGCCATCCGAGGAGCCGGGTGGCCGCGGCCGGGTCGCACACCCAGTCGGCGGTGTCCCAGGAGCGGCCGGGGTGGGCCCCCGGGGCCGTGGCGATCGCCCGGCCGGTCACCTCGCGGGCGATGGCCACGAGTTCCTCGGTGCTGGTCTGCACCCCCGTACCGATGTTGAGGACCACGCCCGGGGGCAGGTCGTCGGCCAGCGCCGCCCGGACGCAGGCGTCCACCACGTCCTCCACCCACACCCAGTCGCGCCGGCTGAGTCGGCCCGGCAACGGGACGACGTCGCCGGTGGCCGCGGCCCGCAGGACCGTGGGGACCAGCCTGGTCGCGTGGTCCCCCGGCCCGTACACCTGGAAGGCGCGCAGCACCGCTGCCCGCACGCCGCGCTCGGCCGCGGCCGCCTGCAGCAGGAGCGAGCCGGCGGCCTTGGTCGCGCCGAAGAAGCCCCGCGGCTCCAGGGCGGCGTCCTCGGCCAGCGGGTGCGGCGCGGCGGCGTACTCGGTCGAGGACCCAAGCCGGACCACCGTCCGGCAGCGCTCGGGCAGCGCGTCGACGAGCCAGGGGCTGGTGTTCACCACCGTGGTCGCGGCCCGCTCCGCGGCACTCCCCTTGGCTCGGCCCGCGGCCAAGGAGAAGACCACGTCCGGATCGGCCGCGGCGACGGCTGCCGCGCCGGCCCGCGGGTCGGCCAGGTCGACCTGCACCCGGGTCAGCCCGACGACGTCCCAGCCATCCGCGCGCAGCCGGTGGACCAAGTGCCGGCCGACGAACCCGCCGGCTCCAGTGACCAGGGCCCTCACGCGGGCTGAGACATCGGGGCGGGGACCAGCGGCTCACCGGACCGCCGCCCGGCCTCGTCGATCGCCGCGACCAGGGCGCGACGGTCGACGGCGGCCTGCTCGGCCGTGGCCGCCCGCAGCTCGGCCAGGCCCGCGAGCGTCCGGGGCACCTCGACGAACGGGTCCCGGCCCACCATGTCGGCGTGGAACGAGCGGCGGAGGAAGGTGAAGTCGGCACCCACCCGCACCAGCTCGGCCGCGAGCAGCCGGGTCGGCACCGGCCACCCGCCGCCGGGCAGGGTGAGACCGGCCACGCCGAAGGGCACGGTGGCCACCGCACGGACCGCGTCCACGGTGCCGTCGACCAGGGGCCGGAACAGCTCGCGCGAGCGGCGGTCGATGCGCAGGTCGTTGAGGCCGACGTAGATCCGGCTCAGCGGCCGGGCGGCCAGCGCGGCCGCCTGCTCGACGGCGTCCTGAGTCTCGATCAGGATGCCGACGCCGCAGCGGCCGGCCACCAGCTCCAGGGTGCGGTCCACCTCCCCGGGCTCGCGCACCATGGGCAGCAGGATCTCATCGGCACCGCAGGCGAGCGCCTCCTCGACCTCCCCGGCGGTCCAGGAGCCGAAGCCGTTGAGCCGGCACAGCACCCGGCCGTCGGTCGCGGCCCGCACCCGGCGGAGGTCGGCGGGGGTGTCCGCGTTGATCTGCGTGCCCTCACCCAGTTGCCGACGAGCCTTCCCCCGGCGTTCCCAGTCCACGACGATGCCGGCCGCCCCGCCGGCGACGACGTCGCGGGCGCAGCCGGGGTCCACGGTGAAGACGAAGAGATCCACGAGGTGAGCTTAGGCACTCCTAAGTAGTTGCCTTCCGCCGCCCTCCACGGGCCCCCCGTCAGGGCGAGCGGACGGCCTCGCCGAGGGCTGCGTCGGCCCCCGGGAAGGCCAGCGCCGGACCCGCGACAGACACCGCCACCTGCTGCCCGCCGGCGGGCAGGTCGGCGCCGTCCAGCCGTGCCGCCACCCGCAGCCCCGCGGCCAGGTCGAGCACCACGCGCGCGTCGTGGCCGTAGAAGTCCACGCTGTGCACCACCGCGAGCACGGCACCGGCGGAGGGGGGCCCGAGCCGGAGCTGCTCGGGACGCAGCAGGACCCGGGCCGGTCCGTCGGGGCACCCCTCGGCCACCGGGACCGTGCCCAGTGCGCAGTGCGCCTGCCCGCCGCGCACGTCGGCGTCCAACACGACGGCGTCCCCCACGAAGGCGGCGGTGTCCAGATCGCGGGGCCTGCGGTAGAGGGTCTGCGGGTCGGCGAGCTGGACCAGCCGACCACCGCGCAGAACGGCCACCTGGTCGGCCATCGACAACGCCTCGGCCTGGTCGTGGGTGACCAGGACGGCGGTGGCTCCGGTGGCCCGCAGCGCCTCGACGACCTCCCGGCGGGTCTCCTCCCGCAGTGCGGCGTCCAGGGAGGAAAAGGGCTCGTCCAGGAGCACGAGGGACGGGCGGGGGGCCAGCGCCCGGGCGAGGGCCACCCGCTGCTGCTGCCCACCGGAGAGCTGGTGCGGGTGCCGGTCGGCCAGTGCGGCGTCCAGGCCGACCAGCGCCAACAGCTCCCGCACCCGTTCCCGGTCGCGGCGCTCCTGCCGGGGCAGCCCGAAGGAGACGTTGCCGGCCACGGTGAGGTGCGGGAACAGCCCGCCCTCCTGCGGGACGAAGCCGATGCCACGCCGGCGGGCGGGCACCGTGCGCCCGCCGCCGGACACCACCGCACCCCCCAGGCTGACCGTTCCCGCGTCGGGCTCCTCGAAGCCGGCGATCAGCCGCAGCAGGGTGGTCTTGCCGCACCCGGACGGACCCAGCAGAGCGGTGAGGCTCCGGCTGGGCACCGTCAGGTCGATGCCGGCGAGCACCGCCGTCGACCCGAAGGACTTGGTCAGGTGCTGCACGGTCAGGGAGCTCATGGGGTCAGACCTCGTCGGGCGTCGCGGGACAGCAGCACCGTGACCGGCGCCGAGAGCAGGACCATCACCAGTGCGTAGGGCGCCGCCGCGCTGTACTCCAGCGCACTGCTCGCCGACCAGAACGCCGTGGCCAGCGTGGCCGTCCCGGTCGGCGCCAGCAGCAGGGTCGCCGTCAGCTCGGTCACCACCGCCAGGAACACCAGCGCCGCCCCCGCCCCCAGGCCGGGAGCCAGCAGCGGCACCGTGACCCGGCGCAGCCGGTCGAGCCCCGAGGAGCCCAGCGAGGCGGCCACGTCGTCGTACAACCGGGGGGTCTGCTCCACCGCGGAGCGGACGTTCACGATGGCCCGCGGCAGGAAGAGGATCGCGTAGGCGGCCAGCAGCACCGGAGTGGTCTGGTAGAGCCACGGCGTGGCACGGATGCTGATCGTCACCAGCGCCAGCGCGACCACGATGCCCGGCACCGAGCTGCCGAGGTAGGTGCTCCGCTCCAACATGGTGGACACCCGGGTGCGGGCCCGCACGGCGAGCCAGCCCGTGGGCAGCGCCAGGGCCGTGGTCCCCAGCGCGGCGACGGCGGCCAGAGCGAGCGTCGTTCCGGTGGTGCTGGCCAGGTTCGCGAGGTCCAGAGCGCCGCCGGTGTCGCGCACCAGCCACCAGGTGACGCCGGCCAGCGGGACGACGAGCGCCAGCCCGACCAGCGCCGCCAGCGCCAGGACGGCGGGGACGGTCAGGCCGCGCAACGCCACCGGGCGGGACCGCCGGGCGGCTCCGGCACCGGTCCGGGCGAGGCCGACCCGGCCGCGCATCCCCAGCTCGCCCACCAGCAGCAGCAGGCAGAGCAGCACCAGCACACCGGCCAGCATCGTCGCGCCCGGGCCGTTGAAGGTCGACCGGTACTGGTCGTAGATCGCGGTGGTGAAGGTCGGGAAGCGCAGCATCTGCAGTGCACCGAACTCCGCCAGCACGTGCAGCGCCACCAGCAGGCTGCCGCCCAGCACCGCGACCCGCAGCTGGGGGAGCTGCACCCGCCGGAACACCGCGCCGTGCCCCAGCCCGAGCCCCCGGGCGGTCTCCTCCAGTGCCGGGTCCAGCCCGCGGAAGGCCGCCGCCACCGGGAGGTACACGAACGGGAAGTAGGACAGCGTGACCACCAGCAGCGCCCCGGCGTAGGTGTCCAGCCAGGGCAGCAACGAGATCCACACGTAGCTGTTCACGAAGGCCGGCACCGCGAGCGGGGCGACGAGCAGCACGTGCCACAGCCGCCGGGCCGGGATCGACGACCGCTCCACCAGCCAGGCCGCACCGACGCCGAGGACGACGGAGCACACGACGGTGCCCACGGCCAGCCGGACGGTGTTCCACAGCAGGTCGGCCACCCGGTCGCGGAACACCAGCTGGCGCGCGCCGCTCCAGCCGATGTCCAGGGTGTACCCGACGATGTACCCCAGGGGCAGCAACGCCAGTGCGGCGACCAGCGTCGCGAGGACCAGCACCGCCGGGGATCGGCTCACCCGGGCGGTGCCGTCCGACCTCCGAGCAGGCCGGCCCGAGCCGGGGCGCGCCGACGGGGCGGGCGGGGTCGCCGTGGTGGTCAGAGCAGCCCGACTTCCTGCATCAGCTCGGTGACCCGCCGCTGGTCCAGCGACCCGGGGTCGACGTCGGGCGCCTCCAGCTCCTCCAGGGGGGGCAGCGCCTCGGCGGAGGCGACGCCGGTGCCGACCGCGTACTCCAGGGCCGAGCTCTCCGCCAGCCGCTGCTGGGCCTCCGGGCCGGTGAGGTAGGCGACCAACTGCTGGGCCTGCTCGGGCTGGTCGGAAGAGGCCAGCACACCGGCACCGGAGACGCTGAGGAAGGCGCCCGGGTCCTGGTTGCGGAAGAAGTGCAGCTCGGCGTCGTCGCCCACCAGACCACCCTCGGCCTGGTCGCGGTACCAGTAGTAGTGGTACATGACGCCGGCGTCGATCTCGCCCTCGTCAGCGGCCTTCATCACCGCGCTGTTGCTCTGGTAGATGTCGGCATTGCGCTCCAGCCCGGCCAGCCAGGTGCGGGTGCCCTCCTCCCCCCGCAGCGCGAGCAGGGCGGCCACGATCGCCTGGAAGTCCGCTCCGCCTGCAGCGATGCCGATGCGCCCGGCCCACTCCGGGTCCGCCAGGTCGAGGATCGACGCGGGGAGCTCTGCCTCCGGCAGGACGGCGGGGTTGTAGACGAGCACGGTGGAACGGGCCGCGAACCCGGTCCAGTTCCCCGACTCCGGTCGGTACCGCTCCCCGACCTGGTCCAGCGTCGCCTGCTCCAGGGGGGCGAGCAGTCCCTCGTCGTCCAGGACGTCGATCGACGGGCTGTTCTCGGTGAGGAAGACGTCGGCCGGCGAGGCCTCCCCCTCCTGCACGATCTGGTTGGCCAGTTCCGCGTCGTTGGCGTCGCGGAACTCCAGCTCGATGCCGGTCTCCTCGGTGAACCCCTCGAGCATGGTGCGGACCAGGCTCTCGTGCTGCGCGCTGTAGACGGTGAGCGTCTCGGCGTCGGATGCGCCGCCGCCGCAGCCGGCCAGGACGCCGGAGACGGTGAGGACGACGATCGCTGTGGCGGTGGAGCGCCCAGGCCGGTTCACGGGTCAGTCCTCCGAGGTCGTAATGAGACAGGTAGGTGCGAGCCAACAGCCATGACGGCGCCCTCAGTATGAGGCAAGGCACACCTAAACACGGCGTCCGGGTCGACGATAGCCACCTCCATGCGGCCCTCCGACGCCCCTGCCACGGCGCAGCCGCCCGGGGGCCGGAGGCGAGCCGTCGGCCAGGATCGCGCCGGCCGTGCTGGCCGGCCGGGGTCAGCGCTTCGGGAGCTCCAGCGCCGACGGCCCAAACCGCTCCACCCGCACCGACGCCGCCGGCAGGCCCAGCCCGACCAGCAGCTGGCTCGCCGACTCGGCGAAGCCCGCGGACCCGCAGACGTAGCCGGTCTGCCCGGGCTCCCAGAGCGGGAGCAGGTCCATCGCGGCCAGCCGCCCGGCCGGCCGGATCCCGTGCGCCTCCCGGGTGAGCGCGATCAGCGCCCCCGCCCCGACCAGCTCGTCGGCGTAGGGCAGCTCGGCGATCGTGCGGGCCGAGACGGCGACCCGGAGCAGGTCCAACCGCCCCAGCGCGCGGGCGTGCCGGACCATCGCGACCAGCGGGACGACGCCGCTGCCCCCACCGACCAGCAGGGCCGGGGTGACGCCGTCCCAGACGAACCAGCCCCCGATCGGGCCGCGGACCTCCAGCTCGTCGCCGGGCTCCACGACGTCGGCGAGGTAGGTGGAGACCTCACCGTCGTCCAGCCGCTCGACGAACAGCTCCACCAGCGGGTCGCCCGGCGCCGAGGCCACCGAGTACGAACGCTGCGCGGTGTACCCGTCCTCGGCGGTCAGCCGGACGACGTAGTGCTGGCCGGGCAGGTGGTCGATCCGGTCGTGCACGTCCAGCCGCAGCTCCACCGCCCGGGCGATCGGCCGACGCAGCCCGGCGACCGTCGCCGTGGTCCAGCCGCCCGCCGGCGCGCTCACGGCCCCGTCCAGAGGCTCGCCGCGAGCTTGCGAGTGGTGAGGAGGAGGGGGTCCTTCATCAGTCACCCTGGTACCGCTGCTGCTTCCACGGGTCGCCGCGGTCGTGGTAGCCGTTCTGCTCCCAGAAGCCAGGCTGGTCGCGCTTGAGCACGGTGATCCTGCTGATCCACTTGGCGCTCTTCCAGAAGTACAGGTGCGGCACCAGCATCCGCACCGGCCCGCCGTGCTCGGCGGTCAACGGCTTGCCGTCGAACTCCCACACCAGCCACGCCTTGCCACCGGTGACGTCCTCGATCGGCAGGTTGGTGGTGTAGCCGGTCTTGGACGTCGCCATCACGAACCGACCCTCGGCCGTGGGCTGGGCGACGTCCAGCAGCGAGTCGACGCTGATGCCCCCGAACCGGGTGTCGAACTTCGACCAGGTGGTGACGCAGTGGATGTCGCCGCGGTACTCGGCCGACGGCAGTGCGTGCGCCTCGTCCCAGGTCCAGGTGGTCGGGGTGGACACCTCGCCGTCGACGGTGATGCTCCAGGTCTCCGGGGTGATCCGGGGCGTGGGCTCGGCGGTCAGCACCGGCCAGTCACTGCCGGCGTCGTACTGGCCGGGTGGGAGCCGGGGGTCTCCGGCCGCGCGGCGGCGGCCGAGGAAGCCGCGGGTGGGTCCTGGCACGTCGTCGTCCTCTCGGGGCACCGGACTGGGGCGAGGACGATCTTCCTCCACCCCCGAGGCCGCCGTCCCCCTGGGTGGCGACACCCGCTCCCCGACCGGGCCGGCCCTCGCCCGGGCCCGGGACCGGTCAGGGTGGCCTTACATGAGCTGTGTCACGGTGCGTTCACCTGGGTGTCACGTGGGCACTGGGCTTACCTTTGGCCCTGTGGCGACAGTGACGACGCAGCCGGCCCAGCGCAGGGCCCCCAAGACCGGCCGGTTCGACAACTCGGTCGTGAAGAAGACCGTCATGGCGGTCAGCGGGATCATCATGATCCTCTACTTGCTCGCCCACATGGTGGGCAACCTGAAGGCCTTCTCGGGTCCCGAGTCGTTCAACAGCTACTCCGGGTGGATCCGCACCATCGGTGAGCCGGCTCTCCCGGCCCAGACGGCCCTGTGGATCATCCGGCTCGTGCTGCTCGCCGCGGTGGTGCTGCACTTCTGGGCGGCCATCTCGCTGTGGCGCCAGGCCCGGCGCGCGCGCCCGGTGCCCTACGTGACCAAGAAGCGGGTGCAGCAGAGCTTCGCCTCGCGCACCGTCCGCTGGGGCGGGCTGATCCTGGCGCTGTTCATCATCTGGCACATCCTGGACCTCACGCTCGGTGCGGTGAACCCGGTGGGTCACGACTCCACGCCCTACGACCGCCTGGTCGCCAGCTTCTCCAACATCCCGATCACGCTCTTCTACGTGGTCTCGATGGTGCTGCTCGGCCTGCACCTGCGGCACGGCATCTTCGCCGCCACGCAGACCCTCGGCCAGACGAACAAGCGCCGCGAGCGTGCCGTCAACGGCCTCGCCTACCTCGTCGCAGGGGTCATCACCGTGGGCTTCCTGCTCGTACCGCTGTCCGTCGCCTTCGGCTTGATCGACTGAGAGAGAAGGACACCGTCATGCCTCTCGAGCTCTTCACCGTGGGCGAGCCCATCGCCGACACCACGGCACCCCGCGACGTCCCGCTCCCCGACCGCTGGAACGAGCGCAAGTTCCGCGCCCGGCTGGTCAACCCGGCCAACCGTCGCCGGCTCTCGATCATCGTCGTCGGCACCGGCCTGGCCGGTGGCTCGGCGGCGGCCACGCTGGCCGAGATGGGCTACCGGGTCAAGAACTTCTGGTTCCAGGACAGCCCCCGGCGCGCGCACAGCGTCGCGGCCCAGGGCGGCATCAACGCGGCCAAGAACTACCGCAACGACGGCGACAGCGTGCACCGGCTGTTCTACGACACCGTCAAGGGCGGCGACTTCCGCTCCCGCGAGGACAACTCCTACCGGCTGGCCGAGGTCAGCGCCGCGATCATCGACCAGGCCGTGGCCCAGGGCGTGCCGTTCGCCCGCGAGTACGGCGGCCTGCTGGACAACCGCTCCTTCGGTGGCGCCCAGGTCTCGCGCACCTTCTACGCCCGTGGCCAGACCGGTCAGCAGCTGCTCTACGGCGCCTACCAGGCCCTCGAGCGGCAGATCGGGCTGGGCAACGTCGAGCAGCACCCGCGCACCGAGATGCTCGACCTGATCGTCGTCGACGGGAAGGCCCGGGGCATCGTCGTCCGGCACCTGATCACCGGCGAGATCACCAGCCACTTCGCCGACGCCGTGGTGCTGGCCTCGGGTGGCTACAGCAATGTCTTCTACCTCTCCACCAACGCCAAGGGCTCCAACGTCACGGCGGCCTGGCGGGCGCACAAGCGCGGCGCACTGTTCGCCAACCCCTGCTACACGCAGATCCACCCGACCTGCATCCCGGTCAGCGGCGACTACCAGTCGAAGCTGACGCTGATGAGCGAGTCGCTGCGCAACGACGGCCGGGTGTGGGTGCCCAAGGAGCGCGGCGACACCCGCAACCCCAAGGACATCCCCGAGGACGAGCGCGACTACTACCTCGAGCGCAAGTACCCGGCGTTCGGCAACCTGGTGCCCCGCGACATCGCCTCCCGCCAGGCGAAGGCCGTCTGCGACGAGGGCCGCGGCGTCGGGCCGAACGGCCTGGGCGTCTACCTGGACTTCAGCGACGCCATCGCCCGGGTCGGCCAGCCCGCCATCGAGGCGAAGTACGGCAACCTCTTCGACATGTACAACCGGATCACCGGTGAGAACGCCTACGAGACCGGGATGCGCATCTACCCGGCCGTGCACTACACGATGGGCGGGCTGTGGGTCGACTACGACCTGTCGTCCAACATCCCCGGCCTGTTCGTCATCGGTGAGGCCAACTTCTCCGACCAGGGCGCCAACCGGCTGGGGGCCAGCGCGCTGATGCAGGGCCTGGCC
This sequence comes from Modestobacter sp. KNN46-3, assembly GCF_011039295.1. Classification (NCBI taxonomy): domain Bacteria; kingdom Bacillati; phylum Actinomycetota; class Actinomycetes; order Geodermatophilales; family Geodermatophilaceae; genus Modestobacter; species Modestobacter sp. KNN46-3. The sequence goes on from NZ_JAAKGN010000049.1 coordinate 9,908, forward strand.
GACGGCTACTTCGTGCTCCCCAGCACGATCAGCAACTACCTCGCCGACGGTCCGTTCCCCGCGGTCGACGCCACCCACCCGGCGGCGGTCGAGGCCGAGCAGTCCGTCCGCGCCCAGACCGAGCGGCTGCTGTCGATCAACGGCACCCGCACGGTGGCCTCCTTCCACCGCGAGCTGGGCAAGCTGATGTGGGACCTGTGCGGCATGGAGCGTTCGGAGCCAGGCCTGCGCAAGGCGCTGGACCGGATCCCGGAGATCCGCCACGAGTTCTGGACCAACGTGAAGGTCTCCGGCGAGCAGGGCATCTTCAACCAGAACCTGGAGCACGCCGGCCGGGTCGCCGACTTCATCGAGCTCGCCGAGCTGATGTGCGTCGACGCACTGCACCGCAACGAGAGCTGCGGCGGCCACTTCCGGGCCGAGAGCCAGACGCCGGAGGGTGAGGCGCTGCGCGACGACGAGAACTACGCCTACGTCGCCGCGTGGGAGTACACCCCGGAGGGCGAGCCGCCGGTGCTGCACCGCGAGGCCCTCGAGTACGAGTACGTCCACCTTGCCCAGCGGAGCTACAAGTGACAGCACAGCGGAGCTACAAGTGACCAGCACAGAGACACGGACGATGAACCTGACGCTGCGCATCTGGCGTCAGCGCGACCGGACCAAGAAGGGCAAGATGGTGACCTACCACGTCACCGACGTCTCGCCCGACATGTCGTTCCTCGAGATGCTCGACGTGCTCAACGAGAAGCTGATCCTCGACGGCGACGACCCGGTGGCCTTCGACCACGACTGCCGCGAGGGCATCTGCGGCTCCTGCGGTCTGATGATCAACGGCATCGCGCACGGCCCGGAGCAGACCACCGTGTGCCAGCTGCACATGCGGTCGTTCTCCGACGGTGACGTGCTGGACATCGAGCCCTGGCGCGCCGGCGGTTTCCCGGTGGTCAAGGACCTCGCGGTCGACCGGTCGGCGTTCGACCGGATCATCTCCGCCGGCGGGTTCATCAGCGCCCCCACCGGCACGGCTCCCGAGGCGCACTCCACCCCGGTGCCGAAGAAGAACTCCGACGCCGCCTTCGATGCCGCGACCTGCATCGGGTGCGGTGCCTGCGTGGCCGCCTGCCCGAACGGCTCGGCCATGCTGTTCACCGCGGCCAAGGTCTCCCACCTCGGGCTCATGCCGCAGGGCCAGCCCGAGCGGGACAGCCGGGTGCTGAAGATGGTGGCCCAGCAGGACGCCGAGGACTTCGGTGGCTGCAGCAACATCGGCGAGTGCTCGGCCGTGTGCCCCAAGGGCATCTCGATGGAGACCATCTCCCGGCTGAACCACGACCTGCTCGGCGCGCTGCGAGCCGGCGGCGTCCCGACCAGCTGACCGATGGACCCAACGAACGGGCCGGCACCCTCAGGGGATGCCGGCCCGTTCGTCGTTCCAGGAGACGGGACGGACGATGGGACACGTGACCGGGCCTGCGCTCGTCTTCGACGGCGACTGCGCCTTCTGCACCCGCTGCGCCGACGTCGCCCGGCGGCTGCTGCCGGCCGACGTGCAGGTGGTCCCGTGGCAGTCCACCGACCTGGCGGCGGCCGGGGTGAGCGCCGCACGGGCGCAGACGGAGGTGCTGTGGTTCGACCGGGACGGCGCGGTGTCCGGCGGTGCACCGGCGGTCGCGCGGGCGTTGCGGGCGGCGGGCCTGCCGTGGTCGGTGCCCGGCGTCGTCCTCTCCGTGCCGCCGGTGCGGTGGGTCGCCCGGATCGCCTACCGGCTGGTGGCGGCCAACCGGCACCGGCTCCCCGGCGGGACGGCGTCCTGCCGGGTGCCCCCGCCGGGCGCCGGCTGAGTCAGGCCGCGGCGTCGGTGCGTTCGGCGACCAGGCGGAGCAGGGGCGGGGCGAGGGTCTCGGCGACCAGCGCGTAGCCGGCCGAGGACGGGTGGAACCGGTCGGCGGAGAACAGCGCGGGGTCGGCGGCGAACCGCCGGGCCAGCTCCGGGGCGACCGGGGCGACGACGGCGCCGGCCCGCTCCGCGGCGACGGTCTGCCGGGTGCGCAGCAGGTCGCAGATGCCCGCGACGACCGCCCGCAAGGCCGGCGGCACCCAGGCCACCGACGACAGGTCGGGCGTGGGGACCACGAGCACCGCCGCGCCGGCCTCCCGGAGGTCCTGCACGGCCGCACCCAGCGCCGCGGCCGCCCGGACCGGTGACACCTGCCGGGTCAGGTCGTTGGCGCCGACCACGAGCAACGCGACGTCGACGGGCCCGGTCACCCGACGGACCTGGGCGGCGAGGTCGAGCGAGGTGGCACCGGGCACCGCGACCACCTGCGGGTCGACGTCGTGCCCGGCCCCCTGCAGCGAACGGGTCAGTCGTGCGCCGATGGTGTCCCGCGCCGTCGCGGCGCCGGTGCCGAACGCGAGGGAGTCACCGAGGACGAGGAAGCGGAGAGTCACACCTCGGTCAACGCCCTGCTGCCGCCCGGTGTGCCGTGATCCGGGCCTCGCTGCGCCGACTCAGCCCCCCTGGGCGAAGAGCGCGGCGGCCTGGGCGTCGTCCACGAACGGGTACTTGACCTTGAACTGGGCCAGCGCGTCCGGCACCGACAGCACGTGCGTCTCCCGCTTCCCCGCGTCGTCGATGGTCTGCACGGTCACCATGTCGCCGTTGATCGGGACCCAGTGCGTCTGGGCGTAGTCGGTGAAGACGTTCATGCCCCCATGGTCTCCCCTGCGCTGTTCGGGCCCCCGGCCGACCAGGCCCGGGCACCGGGTTGCTTTGCACAACTCATGGTGTCGAGATGCTCAAGCACCGTCCGGGAACGTCCGAACTCTCTGTCAGGTCACCTGATCGGGTGAACGAGGGCAGTGGAGGGACACCAGGACATGGGCACCGAGGCAACGACCCAGCGACGGACCGGCCGCCGTCCGGTGCGCCGCATGGCCGGGGTGGTCGTCGTGGCGACCCTCTGCCTGGTGGCGGCCCCCGGCACCGCCGGGGCGACCCCGACCAACCCCTCCGACGAGCAGATCGGCGCTGCCCGGCAGCAGCAGGACACCGCTGCGCAGCAGGTCGGCGCCCTGTCTGCCGAGCTCGCCACCGCCCAGGCCGAGGTGGACGCCGCCCGGGCCCGGTCGGCGATCGCGCTGGACACCTTCCAGGCCGAGCAGGCCGAGTACGAGGTCGCCCAGGCCGCCGCCGACGCCGCCGCGGCCACCGCCGACGCCGCCGCGACCGAGCTGGCGACCGCCCGCACGGCCATCGCCGCGTTCGCCCGGCAGAGCTACCAGCAGGGCAGCACCTCCCCGACGCTGCAGGCGCTGACCACCGCTGACGGACCGGCGCAGATGCTGGAGCGCGCCGCCCTCCTCGAGGCCGCGGGCGCCCACCAGGGTGACGTCGTCACCGAGGTGACGGCCGCCGAGGAGCGGGCCCGCACCGCCGAGACCGCTGCGCACGCCACCCTGGCCGAGGCCGCGGCGCTGAAGCAGGAGGCCGAGGACGCGCTGGCCGCCGCCGAGGAACTGGAGGCCGGCGCCCGCGCGCAGGCGTCCGGGCTGGCGGCCCGACAGGACACCCTGGAGCAGGAGCTCGCCCGGGCCCAGCAGGCCCTCCTCGGCCTGGAGGGCGCCCGCGCCGCCGCCGAGCAGCACGCCGCCCAGCAGGCGGCCGCCGCCGAGCGCGCTGCGGCGGAGCGCGCTGCGGCCGAGCGCGCTGCGGCCGAGCGGGCGACCGCCGAGCGGACGCCGGCTCCCACCCGCCCCCTCGTCTCCGCACCGCAGGGCGGCACCTCCGCCGGCACCGGCGACTCCTCCGCGGTCGAGACCGCGATCTCCGCCGCCCGGCGCCACCTGGGCACCATCTACTCCTGGGGCGGCGGCTCGCTCAACGGACCGAGCATGGGCTGGGGTGTGGACGCCGGCATCGTCGGCTTCGACTGCTCCGGGCTCACCCGCTACGCCTACGCCCAGGCCGGCATCTCGATCCCGCGCAACAGCCGCGCCCAGTACTCGGCCCTGCCCAAGGTCTCCCGGTCGGAGCTGCAGCGTGGCGACCTGGTCTTCTGGGCCACCAACACCAACAGCCCCGCGACCATCCACCACGTGGCCATCTACCTCGGGGGCGGGCAGATCCTGGAGGCGCCGCAGAGCGGCTCGGTCATCCGCGTCACGTCGATGCGGTGGGGCGGCTTCATCGGCGGCACCCGCCCCACCGCCTGACGGAGCTAGACGTCGACGGCCGCCATGGCCTCGGCGGTCAGGGTCACCGAGCGCAGCCGGCCCTCGGTGGTGGGGGCCTGGTGGGCGACGATCAGCTCGTCGGCGTCGGCCTGCTTGCGGAACCCCTCGAGGTAGTCGCCGATCTCGCGCGGGGTGCCGATCGCGGCGTAGGTGAACATCGAGCTGACGTGCTGCCCGGCCCCCTGCTCCAGCAGCAGGTCGGCCTCCTCGTCGGTGAAGCTGCGGCCCCGGCCGAACAGGCCCACGGCCATGGTCCGGCGCACCGCCTGCAGGTTCTCCTCCGCCTGACGCACGGTGTCGGCGGCGATGACGTTGACCCCGGCGATCACGTAGGGGGCGTCGAGCTGGGCGGAGGGCTGGAACTCCCGCCGGTAGGTGGCGACGGCGGCCTCCAGGGCCTGCGGCGCGAAGTGGCTGGCGAAGGCGTAGGGCAGGCCTAGCCCGGCGGCCAGGTGTGCCCCGAACAGCGAGGAGCCCAGCACGTAGAGCGGGACGTCCGAGCCCTTGCCGGGGATCGCGTCGACGCCGGGCACCCGGCTCGAGCCGGTCAGGTACCCCTGCAGCTCCAGCACGTCCTGCGGGAACGTGTCGGCGGAGTTCGGGTCCCGGCGCAGTGCGTACATCGTGTTCTGGTCCGAGCCCGGCGCGCGGCCCAGGCCGAGGTCGATCCGGCCCGGGTACATCGCGTCGAGGGTGCCGAACTGCTCGGCGATGGTGAGCGGTGCGTGGTTGGGCAGCATGACGCCGCCGGCACCGAGCCGGATCCGGCTGGTCTGCGCGCCCACGTGGGCGATGAGCACGCTGGTGGCCGAGGAGGCGATGCTCGGCATGTTGTGGTGCTCGGCGTACCAGACCCGCTGGTAGCCGTGCTCCTCCGCGCGCTGCGCCAGCGCGACGCTGGCCGTGATGCTGCTGCTGACGGTCTCCCCGCGAGCGATCGGGGCGAGGTCGAGGACGGACAGCGGGATGCGCATGGGGTGGTGCCTTTCGCGTTGGTTGTCCGGGTCAACGCAGCGCACCCCGGGGCCCTTCCCGGCCGGGACGGCGCACGCGCGCCTGCCCTTCAGTGATCACCTGCGCACCTAGAGTCGCCGTCGTGCAGGAGATGACGTCACTGCTGGGTGAGCCGCTGCCGGTGGAGTTCCCGATCGACGGCGACTGGTGCCCCGCCGTCCTGCTCGGCTGGCGACACGAGCCCGACGGCACCTGCTGGGTACGCGTCCAGGCCGTCGTCGGCGGGCTGCGCCGCGCCAGCTGGGTGCACCTGGCCGACCTGCGCCTTCCCCAGCCGGACCGGGCGACCCCAGCGCCGGAGCCGCGGACCCGGCCGGACCTGCAGCTCCCCGGCCCAGGGCGGTCCCGGCGGGCACCGACACCGCTCCCCCCGCTGCCGGTCCCCCGCAGCCTGCAGCCCGACACCAGCTGGGCCTGACCGACGGTCCTGGACCCGGACCGGTTCCGGATCGCGGCACGGAGTGCGACCCTGGAGGTGCCAGCCGGAACGCAGCGTCGCGATCGGGTGAGGAGCAGCCGTGTTGTGTCACAGCACGTACGCACTGGACTACATCGACGGACGGCGTGCGGCGGTCGACGCCCGCGTCGCCGCCTACCGGTCCCTGGCCGCCGCCACCGAGCCGGCCGCCCTGCGGGAGTTCGAACCGGTGTTCTTCAACGACCTGGTCGTGGTGCTGGAGAACTGGTTCGTGCACCGCGGCCGGGGCATCGAGGGCTCGGACGGCAACGCGCTCAACGAGGTGCGGCTGATCGCCGAGTCGCTGGTGCACGGCGGCACGATGATCACCGACAAGCACATCCGGCTGGACCCGGCGCGCACCGTGCTCAAGTACCGGGTGGGCGACGAGATCGCCGTCCGCGAGGCCGACTTCACCGCGCTGGCGAAGGCGTTCTTCGCAGAGCTTGAGAGCCGCTACCTGTAGCGGCCGCCCGGCTCAGCGGCTCTGCAGCGCGTCCAGGGCGACGGCCATCGCGGCGGCGACCCGGAAGTCCAGCCGCGGGTCCGGCACCGTGACGGTGTAACGGTCGCGAACGGACTTCTTCCGCTCGCTGGTGAGCACCGGGGCGCCGGTCGCGGTGTCGACGAAGTCGAAGTGGAAGACGAAGGGCACCGGCACGTCACCGACGATGGGGACCAGGTCCCAGACCCGGCGCAGGACGGCGATCGCCGGGCGGCGCTCCTGCCCGCGGGCGGAGAGCCCCGGCACCTCCAGGTTCCAGGTGGAGCGGAGCAGGCTGGCGCCGAACTGCTTGCTGAACATGCCCAGCGGCGCGCCGTGCTCGTCGAACACGTCGTGCTGGGCCGAGGTGTCCAGCCGCTGGCGGGCCTTGAAGGAGAAGACCGGGCGGCTCTTGGCCTCGTCGGCGAAGAAGACCACCTCCTCCTTCAGCTTCATCCGCTTCTGCTCGGCCAGGGCCAGCAGCTGCCCCTCGGAACCGTCGGGAGCGGCAGCCCGGATCTCGTAGCGGTTGACCATCATGGTGACCCGCTGCGAGACGAAGAAGGCCGGCACGGCCATCGGGGCCGGCGGCTGGCCGGACGGCGAAGAGGTCACGGTGGCACTCCAGGGGGTCGGGGACGACGGGGGCCCATCCTGGTGCATCCCGCGGCCACCTGTCCCGCACCTGACTCCGGCGGCGGTCAGCCGGCCATCACACACCACTACGGTGGCCGCGTGCACGACGGGGCGGGCAGGACGACCGGCAGCAGCCGGTCACCCCGGGGCAACCCCGGGGCATCGTGAGCAGGTCGGGCATCGCGTCATGAGCCGCGCTGTGCGCTCCGCGCACCAGGCGGCGCCTCCAGCGAGGAGCGGCTGGCCGCCCCGCCGTGCACCTCGGGAGCTGCGATGACCGCCGAGCGGCAGGCCGCCGCCACCGCCGCAGCGATCGCGACCGCGTTGCTGGCCGGCCCGTGGCGACGGCGGGAGATGGTCCGCCGGGTCGCGGTGGCGCTGGGCCAGGCCCGCGCCCGCACCTGGGTGGGCACGCTGGTCGGCGAGGTGCAGACGGTCTACCCCACCGCCCCGGTCGACCGGCCGCGGGAGCTGGCCCGCGTCGTCCGGACGACCCAGGGGTGGGAGCGCGGGCAGTCCCACCGGCCACTCGCCCGGGCCGTGCGGTGGGAGCCGGTGCCGACGGCGCTGGCCTGGCGCCGGTGGCCGGTCGCCGACCTCCCCGACCAGGCCGCGGTCGCCCGGCTGCTCGACGTCGACGCCGGGGAGCTGGCGTGGTTCGCCGACGCCCGCCGGCTGGAACGCACGGCCGGCGAGGCGCTGCGGCACTACCGGTGGCGGGTGGTGCAGCGCCCGGCCGGGGTCCGGCTGCTCGCCGCGCCCAAGCCGCGGCTCAAGGAGGCGCAGCGGCGGCTGCTGCGGCACGTGCTCGACCGCGTCCCGGCCCACGACGCCGCGCACGGCTGCGTGCCCGGCCGCTCGGTGCGCACCGCGGTGGCCCCGCACGCCGGGTCGGCGGTCGTGCTGCGGATGGACCTGGAGGCGTTCTTCGCCAGCGTCGCCGCCGGTCGGGTGCACGGCCTGCTGCTGGGGCGTCGCCGGGCTGCCCGAACCGGTGGCCCACGTGCTCACCGGCCTGATGACGACGGTGCTGCCGACCGAGGTGTGGCGGCGCATCCCGCCCCCGGACGGCATCGAGGCGCGGGAGCGGCACCGGCGCCTGGAGCAGCGGCTGACGGTGCCGCACCTGCCGCAGGGGGCCCCGACGTCCCCGGCGCTGGCCAACCTGGTCTGCCACCGCCTCGACCGCCGACTGGCCGGCCTCGCCGCCGCCTCCGGTGGCACCTACACCCGGTACGTCGACGACCTGACCTTCAGCGGGGACCGGCGGATCGCCCGCGACCGGTTCGCCGACCTGGTCACCGACGTGGTCACCGACGAGGGCTTCCGGGTGAACGCGGCGAAGACCTCGGCCACCAGCGCCGCCCGCCGGCAGGCGGTGCTGGGCACCGTGGTCAACGACCACCCGACGCTGCCCAGGCCGGAGCGGGACGCGTTGCGGGCGCTGCTGCACAACTGCGCCGTCCACGGCTGGACGACGCAGACCCGGGGCCGCGACCCGGGCACCTTCCGCGACCACGTGCTGGGCCGAGTGGCCTGGGCCGCCTCGGTCGACCCGGCGTTCGGCGCGCGGCTGCACCGCCTGGCCGACCGGATCGACTGGACCGCACCCGCTCACTCGTAGGCTCGGCCGATGACCGTGGTCACCCGATGAGCGCCCGGTTCGAGGAGCTCGACTGGAGCCCCACGCCGATCGGCGAGGTGAGCCTGCGCCGGCGGCGGGACCCGGCGACCGGCCTGGACGTCTTCGAGGTGAAGCTCGGCGACGAGTTCCTGATGTCCACCCAGTTCACCGTGGCCGAGGTGGCGGTGGCCCGCCTGGCCCTGGCCCGCCTCGACGCACCTGCCCCGGATGCCCCCGGCCTGGCCGTCGCGGTGGGCGGGCTGGGGCTCGGCTACACCGCGGAGGCCGTGCTGGCCGACCCGCGGGTGGCCGAACTGGTGGTGGTCGACCTGCTCGAGCCGGTGATCGACTGGCACGAACGCGGCCTGGTGCCGGTCGGCCCGACGCTCACCGCCGACCCCCGCTGCCGATTCGTGCACGGGGACTTCTTCGCGATGGCCGCGGGCACCGGCTTCGACCCGGTCGCGCCGGACCGGGTGTTCGACGCCGTCGTCGTCGACATCGACCACTCACCGCAGCACCTGCTCGCCGACGGCAGCGCCGGCTTCTACGGGGTCGACGGCACCCAGCAGCTGGCCCGGCACCTGCGGTCGGGCGGGGTGTTCTCGCTGTGGTCGAACGACCCGCCCGAGGACGGCTACCTGGCCGTGCTGTCCGAGGTCCTCACCGACGTCGCCGCCGAGGTCGTCAGCTTCCCCAACCCGCTGCAGGGCCGGCCGGCCACCAACACGGTCTACCTGGGCACGAAGCCGCGCTGACCGTCGGGTCAGTCCCGCAGCGGCGCGATGCAGCAGCCGTCACAGGGATGCGCGCCGGAGACGCCGCCGACCGACTGGAGGTACAGGACGTCGTCGGGGTCGGGGTGCCCGACGCCGTGCGGGCAGGTGCGCTCGAAGTGGCCGCGTGCCGGGTGCCAGACCAGCGGCCACTCCCGCATGTGGTGGTCGCCGGCCTCGGGGAACGGGAAGTCCCGCCGGATCGCCCCGGCGCCGTCGTCCATGTCCGGCGCCCTCCCGACTGGTCCGGTCGTGTCGGAGCCGGGTGCCGTCCACGCTGTCATGCCCCCAGCCTCGTCAGGCTCGGTGGCACGCCGCTGTGCCCGAGGTGTGTCCAGCCTGTGGACCGTCCCCTGGTCAGCTCGGCGGTGCGACGGTGGTGGCCGGCGGCGGCGCCGGGCTCGCGGGCGACGTGCCCGTGGGCGCCCCGGGGGCCGTCCCCGTGGGCGCCCCGGGGGCCGTCCCCGTGGGTGTCCCCTCCGCCACCTCGCTGACGACCTGGCAGCCGGCGATGTCGCCGCTCAGCCGCCCCTGCAGGGGCTGCAGCTGCCGGATGACCTCGTCCAGCCGGGCCGCGTTGAACTCGCCGGCCGCCTCACCCAGGTCGTCGATGGCGGCGACGACGTCCTGCGCCCCGTTGACCGCGCGCAGGCAGGCGGCGTTGACGACCACCTCGGCGGTCTCCCCCGTGGGCGGGGCGTCCGGCAGCGGGACGCCGACGCCGGTCGCCGGCCCGGCCGGGGTGGCGACCGGGACCGGCGCCGACCCGTCGTCCAGCAACCCGACGACGAGCCCGCCGACGAAGAGCCCGAGCACGAAGGTGGCCGCGGCCAGCCACCACCGCACCGCACGGCCGGACCGCTCGTCAGGGTCCGGGGAGCTGGTCCCGCCGTCTGTCTCGGGGTCGGCCATGGTCGTCCTCTCACCGTCGAGCGCGGGCGCACAACCGCCGGTAGCCTACGGCTGCTGAGCCCATCCGGTAGGACCGTGAGGCGGGAGGCCCCGGTGCCAGCCACGGCCGTCCCGCGTTGGCTCACCGCGCTGGCCGCCGCGGCCCGATGGGCGACCCGACCGGCCCGGTACGCGATACGGCGGGCCGCCAGCGTCTACCGGGACGCCGTCGTCAAGGCCCGCTGGTTCGTGGTGGCGGGGTGGCTCCTGCTGACCGTGGTGGTGTCGACGTCCCTCCCCACCTCCGGTGGGGGCGGCGGCGCGGACATCGGCAACCTGCTGCCGGAGGGCAGCCCGGCGGCCGCCGTGCAGGAACGGTCCCTGGAGCTGTTCCGGGTGCCGGTGCTCTCCCAGACCTCGGTCGTGGTGCACGACCCCGACGGCCTGAGCGTCCTCACCCAGGCCGACGTCGCGCTGTGGGCGGCCGCCCACACCCAGGCCTACGTGGACGGCGACGTGCCGCCCGGGCGCGGGCAGATCGTGGCCGCCGTCCCGCTGCCCACCTCGACGCCGGAGACCGCCGTCACCTACCTGTACGTCTCCAACGACACGTCGCTGACCCAGACCAGGGACCTGGCCCGGGAGTACGCCGCCCACTTCCACAACCAGAGCTCGGTTCAGACCTACGTCGTCGGCGTGGCCCCGGCCCAGGTCGCCCAGGCCGACCACCTCCAGTCGAACCTGCACCTGTTCGAGATCGCGACCCTGGTGCTGATCGCCGTCGTCGTCGGGCTCACCTTCCGCTCGGTCGTGGCGCCCTTCGTCGTGCTGCTGGCCGCCGGGCTGGGCTACCTGGTCGCCATCCGCACCCTCGGGGTGCTCGCCGCGGCGCTGGGCTTCGCGCTCCCCGACCTCTTGCAGCCGCTGATCGCCGCGCTGCTCATCGGGGTGGTCACCGACTACTGCGTGCTGTTCTTCGCCGGCCTCCGGCAGCAGCTGGACCGAGGGCTCCCGCGGCTGGAGGCGACCCGGCGGGCGGTGCGCACCAACGCGCCGATCATCGCCGTCGCCGGGATCACGGTCGCGGCCGGCACCGCGGCCCTGCTGGCGGCGGACTTCCAGCTGTTCCAAGCCTTCGGGCCGGCGCTGTCGCTGACCGTCGTCATCGGGGTGCTGGTGTCGCTGACCCTGGTGCCGGCGCTGATGGCGATCCTGGGCGAGCGGCTCTTCGGGCTGGGGACCCTGCGCACCTCACGCCGCCCGCCGAGTCGCCGAGGGAACGGCTGGCTGCTCCGGATCGTCGTCGACCGGCGCGGCGCGACGGTGGCGACGCTGCTGGCCACCGGTGTGCTGCTCCTGGCCGCGGCGCCACTGCTGCAGATGCGCCTGGACCTGTCCTTCACCTCGGGGCTGCCGGCCGAGGACCCGGTGCGCCGGGGCGCCGCGGTGCTCGAGGAGTCCGAGGTCCGGGGCGTGAGCGCACCCACCGAGGTGATCGTCGAGGGCGACGCGGTCATCGAGCAGCGGGCGGAGCTGGAGGAGCTGCAGGAGGCCATCGCGGCCCAGCCCGGGGTGGCCGAGGTGCTCGGCCCGGCCCAGAACCCGCTCCCCGACGGCTTCGGCGTCGTCTTCTCCCCCGACGGCGACGCCGCCCGCTTCGTCGTGATCCTGGACAGCGACCCACTGGCCGCACCGGCGATCAGCGACCTGCGCGGGCTCACCGACCAGCTGGACACCCTGGCCGCGGAGGCCGGGCTGCAGGGCGCCGAGGTGTCGGTGACCGGGCAGACCGCGATCGCCGGTGAGCTCGCCGCGATCACCCGGGAGAACCTCCGGATCACGCTGACCGCGGTGCTGCTGGTGGAGCTGCTGATCCTGCTCGTGTACCTCCGAGCGCTCTGCGCCCCGGTGATCCTGATGGCCTGCAGCGCCCTGGGCGTCGCGGCGGCGCTCGGGCTGAGCGTCCTGGTCTTCCAGGTGCTGCTCGGGGACCCCGGGCTGGCCTTCTACGTCCCGTTCGCGACCGCGGTGCTGTTGCTGGCGCTGGGATCGGACTACAACGTGTTCGCCGTCGGCTCCATCTGGGAGGCGGCCACCCGACATCCGCTGAGCAAGGCCATCATGCTGGCGATGCCGAGCACGTCCCGGGCGATCAGTGCGGCGGGGTTGATCCTCGCCCTCACCTTCGCGATGGTGGCGATCATCCCGCTGCAGACGTTCCGGCAGGTGGCGTTCACCATGGCCGCCGGGTTGCTCATCGACACCTTCCTGATCCGTCCGGTGCTCACCCCGGCCGTGCTCACCCTGCTGGGGCGGGCGTCCAGCTGGCCCAGCCGACGGGTCCGCACCGAGTCGGTGCCGGTCGACGAGCTGCGCCGCACCGGGGCCGCGGGAGCCCGGAGCGGAGGCCCGGAGGTGGTGCGGGACGAGTCGCTGGAGGACCAGGCACGGGAGGACGAGGCACGCGAGAGCCTGCCGGTCGGCGCGGACGTGGGACGACGGTGACCGCGGACGGCGAGCCAGCGCACGACGGCTGGGTCGACTCGGACGTCGGCGGGGCGACCGCCCACGGGAAGACCGCACCACGCACTCGGCCAGCACGGCGCACCGTGGTCGTGGGGGTGTCGGTGGTGCTGGGCACCCTGCTGCTGCTGTGGGGGGCCGACCGGCTGGCCCGGTGGGGCGCTGAGTCACTCCTGGCGCGCGACATCCAGCAGGCGACCGGCGTCGCCGACCGTCCGCAGGTCCAGGTGCACGGCGCGTTCTTCCTCCTCCAGGCGGTGGACGGCCGCTACGACGACGTCGAGGTCAGCCTCCGCGAGGTGTCGTCGGGGCCGATGTCGGTCGACGAGGTGGACGCCCGGCTCTCCGGCGTGCACGTCTCCTTCCACGACCTCCTCACCCAGGAGCCCGCGCCGGTGTGGATCGAGCGGTCGGTCGGGGAGGCGTTCCTGGGCTACGACGACCTCAACCGCTACCTCGAGGTCACCGGGCGCCCGGTCAGCCTCGGGCCGGCGCCCGGGGAGGAGGTGCTGCTGACCGGGACGGTCGACCTCCTCGGCCAGTCCGTGTCGGCCTCCGCACTGGCCGAGCTGTCGCCGCAGGGCGGGGCGCTGTCGATCGCCCCCACCGCGCTGGACACCGAGTCCGACCTCGCCCCGGCCAGCCGGCTGCTGCTCGGGCAGCGGTTCTCGCTGCGGGTGCCGCTGGACCCGCTGCCGTTCGGCCAGGACCTCACCGCGATCGAGGGCGCAGCGGAGGGTCTGGTGGTGCGCGCCCGGGGCACCGACGTCGTCATCCGGCCGTGATCCCGAGTGCCGGTCAGTCCTGCTCCCCCGACCAGAGGACCCGCTGGGGGAAGGGGATGGTCATGCCGGCCTGGTCCAGCGCGGACTTCACCGAGATGGCGACGCCGCTGCGCACCCGCCAGCGGCTGGCGATGTCCGCAGGGTGCCACCAGCGCACCGCGAGGTTGATCGAGGAGTCGCCGAACTCCTCCACCCACACCTCCGGGGGCGGGGTGTCCGCGACCCCGTCCGCAGCTGCGCAGGCGGCCAGCAGCACCTCCCGGGCGCGGACCAGGTCGGTGTCGTAGGCGAGCCCGACGGTCAGCGTCGTCCGGTTCAGCGGGGTGCTGGTGTAGTTGATGATCGGGTTCTTCAGCACCTCGGCGTTGGGCAGGTACACGATCAAGCCGTCGTAGGTCTTCAGCACCGTCGTCCTGAGGTTGACGTCGGTGACGACGCCCTCGAAGTCGCCGCTGGCGACCTGGTCGCCCAGCCGCAGGGGACGGCGGATCTGCAACATGACCCCGGCGATCAGGTTCTGCAGCATGTCCTGGGCGGCGAACGCGATGGCGATGCCGCCCACGCCGAGGGCGCCGAGCAGCGGGCCGATCTGCACACCGAGCAGGTCCAGGGCGTAGACGATGCCGACGGCGACCGCGAGCAGCCCGAGGAAGCGACCGGCGACGAGCCCGACGTGCCGGTTCGCGTCGCGGTCGAGGGCGCGGACCAGCAGCCGCCGCAGCAGCACCGCGAGCAGGATGGAGGCGACGAAGACCGCCAGCGCCTGGAGGACCTCGCTGAGCGCGATGTCGTCCTCGACGACGACGTCGACGTCCTCGACCGCGGCCGCAGCCAGGACGTCGAGCAGGTGCAGGTCGACCGGCATGCGAGGAGGATGCTCCAGGAACCTGCGGATCAGTCATCCGCACCGCGACCCGCCCTCCGGCCGGACCGCAGGTGGAGGGCAGGTCACGCTGACGTGAAGCTTTCCGCGCACCGGGCGCAAAGTGATCTGGGTCACATTACGCTCCCGGCATGGCCACTACTCCGACCCGCACCCGCCGCCTGGCGTCCGGCCTCGCCGCCGCCGGCCTGCTGCTCGTCCCGCTCTCTGCCTGCTCTGACGAGCCCGTGGACGACGCCACGAGCGCACTGGACACCGCGACCCAGACCCCAGCCGAGGGGGAGACGAGCGAGCCGACGATGACGGACGACTCCGCCACCGCCACCGAGACCGACGCCATGGCGACCGAGACCGGCGGCGCCACGAGCACCGAGTCCGGGGTGGAGTGCTCCGGGAGCTCCTGCGTGGTCACGCTCTCCGGCGACGGCACCGAGGTGGACGTGCTCGGCACGACCGTGACCCTCGGGCAGGTCCAGGACGGCCGGGCCACCGTCGGCATCGCCGGCCAGGAGGTCTCGTGCAGCGAGGGCGAGAGCGTGTCGGCCGGGCCGCTCAACCTCGAGTGCACGACCGTCACGCCCGAGAACGTCGTCATGACCGCGACCCTGGGCTGACCCGCGTCGTTCGTCCGGGCCCTCTCCGGCGACCAGCTCCAGCTCCTCGACCAGCTCCTGGACGACGTGCAGGACGAGCTGCACGTCGTCCGGGAGCCCCTGAGCGGGCCCCGCGGCGCCGGCTATGCGATGAGCGCCGCTGCCATGACCATCGGCAGCGAGACGACCGAGGCGATGGAGGTGACCATCGTCAGGGTCTTGAAGGTCCCCTGGGTGGACAGCCCCAGCAGCGACTTGTACATCCAGAAGAAGTTGCTGTTGACCTGGAGCGCGAACATCGCGCCCGAGGCGATCGCGAGCCCGATGACGATCGGCGCGACGTCGATCGACCCGAGCACCGGGCCGATGATCCCGGCGGCTGCGATGGCCGCCACCGACACCGATCCGATCGCCAGGTGCAGCACCGCGGCGATGACCCAGGCGAGCAGGATGCTGAGGATCACCGGTGCCCCCGCGTCGGCGGTGAAGAGGCCGGCCAGGATCGCGTCGAGCCCGGTCTCCCCGATGACGGCGCCGAGGGACCCGCCGATGCCGGTGATGAGGAGGATCGCGCCGGTGGTGTGGAAGCCCTCGCTCATCGCCGTGTCCGTGCCCTCCGGGCCCAGCGTGCGCCGGCAGAGCACATAGGCCCCGACCAGGCCGAGGAACAGCGCGAAGTTGGCGTCGCCGAGGAAGGCGATGAAGTCGTTGGAGAACTCCAGGAGCTCCGCGAACGCGCCGAACGCGATCAGCACCAGCGGCACCAGGATCGGCAGCAGGCTGACCACCAGCGGGGGCGTCGAGCGCTCCTCCTCGACCAGCTCAGCCCGCTCCTGCTCGACCATGGCCTCGTCGACCTGCTCGTCCCTGGCCGAGTTCCAGTAGCCGCCGCGCAGGAGCAGCCGGAAGACGACCGTCGTCACCAGCGCAGTCAACGGCCCGAGCACGACGCCGTAGATCAGCCAGGTCCCGAGCGGGACGCCCAGCAGGCCCGCGATGGAGATGGCGGCCAGCCCCGGGATCACGAAGACGTAGCCGGCGAAGATCCCGGCGCCGAGCGCACCGGACATGAGGGGCAGGCCGGTCCGGCCGATGAACGGCGCAGTCGAACGCGCCACCGGCGAGGCCAGCACGACCTGCACGTCCACGTAGATCGACGGGAAGATCGTCGACATCGCCGCCGTCAACGCGTACGGGAGCCGCTGCGCGCCGACCCGGCCGACGAGCAGCGCCACCATCTTCCGGAACGCGCCCACCGCGTGGAGCAGGGCCCCGATGAGCACACCGAAGCCGATGAGCAGGCCCACCTCGGCCATGATCTCGCCGAAGCCGGTCGCGATCGCCGCCAGCGTCGCCGCGAAGCCGACACCCGTCGCGAGGCCGAGGTAGAGCGACCCGATGATCAGCGAGATCACCGGGTCGACCTTGGCCTTGATGATGAGCAGGACGATGACCGCGATGGCTATCGCGGTGTGCGCCACGACCATGAACAGGTCCTCCCGGTACGGGGAGTGGCGCGGTCACCACCGCCGTCGCCACGTCGGTGCTCACCTTGACACCGATCGTTCGCCACCGCGGGCTGACGCAGTCAGGGGCCGAGCGTCCAGCGATGGCTAGACGTTGAAGCGGAACTCCACGACGTCGCCATCGGCCATGACGTAGTCCTTGCCCTCGATCCGGACCCAGCCCTTGGACTTGGCCTCGGCCATCGAGCCGGCCTCCATGAGCTGGTCGAAGCCGACGATCTCGGCCTTGATGAAGCCGCGCTGGAAGTCGGTGTGGATGACGCCGGCCGCCTCGGGGGCGGTGGCGCCGACCGGGATCGTCCAGGCCCGCGACTCCTTCGGCCCGGCGGTCAGGTAGGTCTGCAGGCCCAGCGTGCGGAAGCCGACGGAGGCCAGCTGGTCCAGCCCCGGCTCGTCCTGGCCGATGGAGGCCAGCAGCTCGGCGGCCTCGTCGTCGGGGAGCTCGATCAGCTCGGACTCGGTCTGCGCGTCGAGGAAGATCGCCTCGGCCGGCGCGACCAGCGCCCGCAGCTCGTCGAGCACCTCGGTGTTGGCCAGCTCGTCGGCGTCGACGTTGAAGACGTACAGGAACGGCTTGGTGGTCAGCAGGGTCAGCTCACGCAGCGGCTCCGCGTCGACGCCGGCGGCGAACAGCGTCCTGCCGCTGTTGAGCACCTCCTGTGCCGCGACGGCGGCGTCGTGCAGGACCTTGCGGTCCTTCTCCTTGCGCGACTCCTTCTCCAGCCGCGGGATCGCCTTCTCCAGCGTCTGCATGTCGGCGAGGATCAGCTCGGTGTTGATCGTCTCGATGTCGTCGGACGGGGAGACCTTGCCCTCGACGTGCACCACGTCCGGGTCGGTGAACACCCGGATCACCTGGCAGATCGCGTCGCTCTCGCGGATGTTGGCCAGGAACTTGTTGCCCAGCCCCTGCCCCTCGCTGGCGCCGCGCACGATGCCGGCGATGTCCACGAAGGACACCGTCGCCGGGATGATCTTCTGCGAGCCGAAGACCTCGGCCAGCTTCGCCAGCCGCGGGTCGGGGACGCCGACCACGCCGACGTTGGGCTCGATCGTCGCGAACGGGTAGTTCGCCGCGAGCACGTCGTTCTTGGTCAGGGCGTTGAAGAGGGTCGACTTGCCGACGTTGGGCAGGCCGACGATCCCGATGGTGAGACTCACGGGAGACCAGCTTACGGGCGTCGGCGCGCTCCCCCGGTGGGCGAGGATGAGCAGGTGCCCGAACCCGTGGATCTCGCCGCCGTCCTCAGCACCGTCGACCAGCCGTGGTCGCCCCGCACCGTCGCCGTGCTGAACGACTACGACCTGCGCGTGGTGCACACCCACGGCGAGTTCACCCGGCACAGCCACCCGGAGACCGACGAGGTGTTCCTCGTCCTCTCCGGCTCGCTCACGATCCGGATGGACGACGGCGATGTCACCCTCGGCCCCGGTCAGCTGTACGTCGTGCCCAAGGGCACCCCGCACCAGCCGTACAGCCCGGACGGCGCCCAGGTGCTGCTGGTCGAGCCGAGCGCGACGGTGAACACCGGCGACACCCCCAGCGAGCTGACCGCCGAGCGCAGGGTCGTCTGAGAAGCGGTCCGTCCGAGTGCAGGACCGTTCGAGGGCAGGCCGCTACAGCAGTGGGCCGATGAGGATCTCGGTGTCGTCGGGGCGGTAGGTGCGCCATCGTCCGCCGGGATCTCGCTGAACCCGGAAGCCGTGGTGGACCTTGGTGTGGTGCCGTTCGCACAACAGGGCTGAGTTGTTCACCCTTCGCTAGTCTGCCCCCATGCAGGCGGTCAGAGCAGCGGCGGTCTACGCGCGGATCAGCAGCGACACCGAGGGCAGGGCGCTGGGCGTGGCCCGCCAGCTGGAGGATTGCCGACGCCTGGCGGACCAGGTTGGGTGGCCCATCGCTCAGGAGTACGTCGACAATGACCTGTCGGCCTACTCAGGCAAGCGCCGCCCTGCCTATCAGCAGATGCTGACCGACCTGGCCGACGGTCTGCGGGACGCGGTGATCTGCTACCACGTTGACCGCCTCACCCGCCGACCGGTGGAGTTGGAGCAGTTCGTCGCCACCGTGGACGCCGCCGGAGTGCGGCAGGTCCGGTTCGTGTCCGGGGACATGGACCTGGGCACCGGCGACGGTCTGCTGATCGGAAGGATCATGGCAGCGGTGGCAGCGAACGAGTCAGCGGCCAAGAGCCGCCGCATGCGGCGCAAGTGGGAGCAGAACGCAGCTCAGGGCGTGCCGCACGGCGGCAGCGTCCGGCCGTTCGGCTACGAGGCCGACCGGCTGGCCATCCGACCGGAGGAAGCGGAGGTGATCCGACAGCTGGTGGCCCGCTACCTGGCCGGGGAGAGCCTTCGGTCGCTGTGCACATGGCTGGCTGATGAGGGCGTGCCCACGGTGACCGGGCGGGAGTGGCGGACACCGACCCTGCGTGGCCTGCTGCGCTCGGGCCGGATCGCCGGGCTGCGCGAGCACCTGGGCGAGGTCGTCGGCCCGGCGCAATGGCAGGCGATCATCGACCCGGCCGACCGGGACCGGGTGCTGGCCCACATGGCCGAGCGAGTGGCCAGCGGACGACGGTGAGGCGGTTACAGCCGCCGTGATCGGGGCCTTTGAGGCAGACGTAGCGGCGGGAGTTCTCCCGGCGGGAGGCGTAGAGCTTGGCGCCGCATTTGCCGCACCGCAGCAGCCCGGAAAGGACGTAGCGGCGTGGGGTCCGTCGTCCGCTGGCCACTCGCTCGGCCATGTGGGCCAGCACCCGGTCCCGGTCGGCCGGGTCGATGATCGCCTGCCATTGCGCCGGGCCGACGACCTCGCCCAGGTGCTCGCGCAGCCCGGCGATC